>JAFMBH010000005.1 GCA_017858735.1 Bacteroidota bacterium | reverse complement strand
AGCAACAAAAAATAGTGAAATAGATATTGATTTTATCATGGTTGACCTATTGGTTAATTTTTTAAGAATTGGGATAATTCATTTCATTCATCACTTTTTTCTGATGAATATCAAAACAAATAGAACAAAAATAAGACGCAAAAGGGTGTTCATTGGTTCTCAATTTTCCCGCATTTTTTAGTATCTCCCTTGTTTCAGTACTATTTTTATTATTTACGTCAACGATTAGAACAGCTGGTTCAAAAAATATTTTTCTTGAGTTGAGTAGTAACACCTATATGGGTTAAACCGCCGCCAAGATGATAGATAGATCGGCCGAAATCAAAGGAAAATTGTTTTATTTTAAGGCCAAATCCAAAGGAAAAGCCATTTAAACCACCAACGCCAACGGTACCAAATTCCATTCTACTTCTATGATTGTAAGCCATTCTTAATTTGAAATTTTCATTTGCGCCCACAATAAGTTCTCCATTGAGAATAATATGCCTGAATAAATTATCAACGAAAATGGCAAGCTGCGCCGGTTCAGCTAATTCCTCTCCGATAATAAGCCTGGCTGATTCATTATCTGGATTGTAATATCTTACGTTCCAACGATTCAGGTTGTTATAAAGAAGCGTAAACCTAAAGGGTAAATAACGTAATTTTTTTGAAATAGCTATTTGTAAATCACTGGGTAAGGGTTCCTTGCTGTTACCTGAAAAATACGGATTAAGTTGTACGCCTGCATTTCTATATACAATTCCAATAGTAGTAAGCTTTGAAGAATCCGTGTAAAATAAGCCGGCATCTAAAACCAGCGCGGAAGAAACAAATTCACCTAAGGAAGATTGAGCGAAAGACAGGGTAGAACCAAATTGAAGTCTGTCATGAATGGAATGGGCGACTCCGACGGACATGCTGTTTTCATTTGCCTTAAATGTTCCATTTGTCTGAAAATACTCGTCAGTTCGGGGCATTTCACCGTACTGAATAAAATGAAGACCAAGATTTAACCATGTTTTGTTATCAGCTATAGTAAACGCATACGCAGCGTTTCCACTTTTTATATTTCCGGGTAAAAAAAAATGATTTAGTCCAAGTTTCCCTGTCATATTCTGATTTAAAACAGCTGGATTTCCGCCAATAAGATTAATATCACTATCAGACACTGAAATTTGGTTTCCACCTAGTCCGGTTAATCTGGCGGAGGACGGGGAGCTTAAAAAACTGAAAACTGATTTCCCCCCCGGAAATTGGCCGAATGCGTTATAGCATATACTCAAGCAGAAGAGGAACATTAGCATCAAATTTTTATAATGCATATTCTTATAAATCAATAAGTTAAAACTTTCATTTTTCATAATGTCTTGTTTTTGTCTTAGAAATTTATTGATTTTATTTTCAAAGATAGATAATCTCCCCCTCAAAACTCAACCCATATTTTTTAAAAAATTTATAACGCCGTAGTAAAGCAAAACCATAAATAAATCCTACTTAATAAGTCGTGAATTTGTGTTGCACCATAACCACCACCTATTTGACGGAAAACATAGTGAGTACTTTGTTTCCATAAATTTCCTAAAAAGATGGGATAGTTCATCCAGGGAAATGGTGAAATAATTCATGTCCAGTAACATCCAATGGTAGATTACCTTTTCAAAGATAATTTCATTAAAGACAAGAATGAGCTCCTTCTTGTCTTTTTCCTCTCTTTTCCTAAATGGTTCCCGAATCCTGCCAACCGCCAAATAGTTATGGCTAATGATGGAAGAATTTATAAACCTGGTACATAGATTCCCTCGAAAAAGTAAAATATACCATAAATATCTTAGAACTCTCATCCGGAATTCTTATATTTATGTTAAGGAACATGGGATTCAAGGTTTTTAAGGATTAGAAACCATCTAAGAAACTTTGACAGTGCTAAAATAGGTTTTAGGTTGAGTAAATTTGACAAAATAATTCAAAAAATTCTGAACGGACTTTCTGATCAGAACATCGACTTTCCGGAATTTCTGAACATGATAATAAATCTTGGTTTTGAGTTGAGACAAAAGGGAAGTCATCATATTTTGACTAAAGATGGGATTGAAGAGATTATTAACATACAACCTAAAAACGGTAAAGCAAAGTCTTATCAAGTTAAGCAGGTTAGGGAAATCATTATTAAATACAAATTAAATTCAGCCATAGATGGATAATATAATAAAGTATGAATTAATTATTTTTTGGAGCGAATCTGATGATTCCTTCATAGTCGAGGTTCCTGAACTTGCTGGCTGTAAAGCAGATGGTGAAACTTATGAAGAAGCCATTGCAAATGCAAAGATGGTTATTAATGATTGGATCGAAACAGCTATAAAGATGGGTAGGGAAGTCCCTAAACCCAAAGGAAAACTAATGTACGCTTAAATGTTCACGAAACCATAACACAGGCTATCAACAGCATGACTCCTGTTGTCGTCACGTCGGATAGCCAAAATGTTAGTTACAATGGTCACTCAATAAAGGATAAGTTAAATCAAATGGCACTAGACATATCAAAATCAGTAGAAATTATCGAGATAATGGAAAATTACATTGAATCGATAAGACCCGAACCAGCAATGCGGAAACAAATTGATATTAATTACGAAATAATTGATCAAAGCATAATTATTAATGAAGTCAGACCTGCATGGAATAATCCAAAAGAAATTTTATATCATGGTTATGCCAAAGCAACATTCGTACACAACAAAAATGTTTGGAAAATATATTGGAAGCGTGCGAATCTAAAATGGAGCTCTTATAAACCAAATCCAACAGTAAATTTACTAAGCGACTTTTTGAAAATAGTAGATGAAAACGAACATGCTTGCTTCAAAGGCTGACTAAAATACCGCCAGCACCTATCAGGCTCTTGAAGGCAGACCATTACCAGCAACCTGATTAGGGTGATTTAGTACAATTATTAAGTGCCTTTAAGTTGAAAATGCTTTTGTAATATTGGTGGAATCGTTCCGGTCGCTATTGTGCCAATAATGGATTTAGTTTCTCAATAGAATATTAATTTAGTTTGGGAGAGTAAAACCCTTAGGAGATTTTTTTCAACATTGAATGATATACCCCAAATATCTATCACAATTAATCTATTTGTATGATTTGTTGAATTTCGGCTTTTAACTTAGATCCAATATTAAAAATTTATGAAGTATAGGAGGTCCCTTAATTTACCTTTTTTCTTCAGAATAGGATATAAATAATTCTAATTTATTAATCAAAATTTGGATACCATTTGCTCAAAACTTTTAATTGCCTATTTATACTTGGTTATAGAGCTAAACCTTTTGAAATCTTTTTTTCAATCTTTTCAACTTTTTTATTTACAAAATATTGATAATCATAATACAAAAAATCACATACTCAAGCAGAAGAGAAACATTGGTTTTTTCATTTTGTGGACTGGTTATCTTTCCATTGGGTACGGCAAATACCACCGGAACAAATCATTTTTTTTACTAATTTACCTTCTTCATTATAAAATAATAAAGGACCGTCTTCCGTATTTCCATTTTTATAATTTCCAGAAACATTTAGCTGCCCGGAAGGAAAAAACTCTTTGAAAGGGCCATTTTCTTTATTTTTTGAAAAGGTTACCTCCTCAATCAAAAATCCCCGCTCATCATACTTATACCAGAGCCCAACCATTTCATCATTGATGTATTGACCTTTTAATTTGAGTTTATTTTTCAAAAAAAAGCTTCGGTAGGCCCCATTAAATTGTCCATTTTCATGCGTTTCCAAGACCGCAGTATCTTTTGAACCAGGAAAAAACAATATTCTTTCCCCGTGGAGTAAAGAATCTTTTAATGAGTAAATCTCTTGTGGCAATCCATTTTTATCCTTTATCACCACTTGTTTCACGTCAGCTTTGGTACCCTCTATTTTATGGCAGCCTGTTGGTAGGAATACCAAAATAAAAAGTACCCTGTAAAGAGTAGTGGTTAATGATTTAAAAGATAAGTTATACAGAAACATAGGAAATGTAATGATTTAGGAAATAACCGATCTTCCCATACTTTCATAGTAGAATCCCTCCTCAGTCATCTGGTCCAAATCGTATAAATTCCGACCGTCAAAAATGTGAGGTTGACGCATTAACTGTTTCATTATTTTAAACCCAGGTGCTCTAAACTGACTCCATTCTGTGACAATAGCCAGAGCGTCAGCTTCAATCAGTGCTTCGTAAGGTTCGTTAACATAAATAATACGATCTCCCAGTGTTTTTTTAACATTAGGCATAGCCTCAGGGTCAAAAGCTTTAACCGTTGCGCCGGCTGCCAGCAATTTTTCTATGATAAACAAGGCGGGAGCCTCCCTAATATCATCGGTATTAGGTTTGAAGGCCAGGCCCCAAATGGCAATATTCAGGCCTTTAAGATTACCATTAAAACGGTTAATTATTTTATTTGCAAGTATTATTCTCTGAATATCGTTTACTTGCATTACAGAAGAAAGGATGTGGAAAGGATAATTATTATCATTTGCTGTTTTTGCTAAGGCCTGAACATCCTTTGGGAAGCAACTGCCGCCATAACCGACCCCTGGAAAAAGAAAACGTTTTCCAATTCTTGAATCTGAACCCATGCCCTTCCTTACCATGTCAACATCGGCGCCTAAGATTTCACAAAGGTTAGATATTTCATTCATAAAAGAGATACGCGTTGCTAAATAAGCATTAGCAGCATATTTGGTCATCTCCGCAGATCTTACATCCATAAAGAAAATAGGGTTTCCCTGACGGACAAAAGGTTCGTAAAGCTGTCGCATTAATTTTTGAGCTCTTGCGGAACTTGTTCCAATGACTACCCTATCAGGTTTTAAAAAATCATCGACGGCAACACCTTCCCTTAAAAATTCTGGATTTGAAACGACATCAAATAGATTTTTCGATAAATTTTGTTCCAATATAGCTGAAACTTTTTCAGCGGTTCCAACGGGTACGGTACTTTTATCAACAATGACTTTATAGTCAACAATGATTTCAGATAAATCTTTAGCTACCTTTAGGATGTAGGATAAATCGGCAGAACCATCTGCCCCAGGCGGTGTTGGCAAGGCTAAAAAAATAATTGCCGCATCTTTTATGGCCTCTGGAAGATTTGTTGTAAACGAAAGCCTGCCTTGTTTAGTATTCCTCTCAAAAATTATATCCAGGCCAGGTTCATAAATAGGCACTTCCCCCTTTTTTAATCTATCTACTTTATTTGCATCAATATCGACACAAATAACATGGTTGCCAGTTTCGGCAAAACAAGCACCGGTTACTAAACCAACATAACCAGTGCCAATAACGGCTATTTGCATAAAAATGAGTTAATTTGAGTAATATATTCTATAAATAACATCGGCATAATCGTCAGAAACAAGCATGGAGCCATCGGGCAATAGTTCCAGATCAACGGGACGCCCTATAACGTCGTCATTTTTAGGATTTAACCAACCTGTAGCGAATGGATTATAGCTAATAGCCTTTTGATTTTCATCCAGTGTTACAAGGGATAATTGATAACCCGACTTTTTAGTCCTGTTCCAAGAGCCGTGTTCTGCGATGATGATTTGATTTTTATAGCTGGCAGGAAAATTACTTCCTGTATAAAATTCGATACCAAGAGGAGCCACATGAGCGCCCAGTTTTTGAGCTGGTTTCACAAAATTATCACAGGGAAATTTTTTACCAAACTCAGGGTCAGGTATATCTCCCTGGTGGCAATATGGATAGCCGAAATGTAAATTATCTTTTTCAGCTCTATTCAGCTCACAAGCTGGAACATCGTCACCTAGCATATCTCTGCCATTATCTGTAAACCAAAGCTCTTTAGAGGTAGGATGCCAGTTGAACCCCACCGTATTTCTAATACCGGAATGAACTATTTCCATATTAGTTCCATCGGGATCCATTCTCGTTATTGAATTAAAGATTTTATCTTCTGATTCACAAATATTACAAGGAGCGCCAACTGGAACGTATAACTTTCCGTCAGGACCGAAAGCGATATATTTCCAGCCATGATGTTTTTCCGTTGGGAATTTATCATAAATGACTTCAGGTTCCCCCGGGTTATCCAGGTTTTCTTCAATATTTTTAAATCGTAAAATCCTGTTTACCTCTGCTACATATAAATCGCCATTTCTAAAAGCCACACCATTAGGCATATTCAGTTTAGAAGCAATCAAGTACTGTTTTTCTGCCTTATAATCGCCGTTTTTGTCAACCAACGCATATACATTCCCTTTATCTCTTGTACCGACAAATAATACACCCGAGGGAGAAAGGGCCATAGATCGGGCATTTACAACATTTTCTGCATAAATTTCGATGTTAAAACCATCGGGAAGTTTGATGGTAGAAACATCTATTTTCCCGCTAAATATTTTTGGCATGGGAGGATTTATTTTCCCGCAGTAGAGGAAAAATAACATCGGCAACACCATCAATGAACTAAAAAGTGGCTTTTTCATTTTTGAATTTTTTAACTACTTTATATAATCTGATAAAACAGGATAGGTTGAAATGAGTTTAGAGGCCTGCTCTTTTGATAATTTTTCACCGTCCAAAAAGGCAACAATTTCGTAATTCTTGTTATTTGACCATTGAGCCAGGTCAAAGGAATTAAATAATCCACTATATATACCTATTTTGTTCTCATCAGGTAAAATCTCAAACAGCAGGTTTTCATGCCCTTTAATATCTTCAATATTTATATTTTGAATAGCGGTGTAGGGAATTTCTTTTAAAAGCCATTTAAAGCAAAGGGCATCTTGAGCTATATTTCCATTTTCTCCATCAAAAAGTAAATTTGTATTTAACGCCATATCCATGGGCTTGGCGCCGGAGAAACGAAAAGAAATACCTTGATTTCCTTTATCAAATAAGGGAGAACAAATTACGCGATAGCTTATGTTTGGATGTTTGAGGGAACTTTGTGAAAAAAAGCGATGAATATCAACCAAAGTGAATAGGCTATTTTTCACCCCAGCACCAAAATCTAAATCTTTATGAGGATAGGCAGAAATAAATAACTTTAAACCATCATTTTCATTTAAAACAGGTATTACGGCATTAAAGTAAGGTTTATTGACACTTTCCAAAGGATGTTCAGCGCCATTTAAAACCATGGCATTGAATTCAAAATAATCTACCTTCTGGTTTTCTTTATAGGCTATACCAGCGGTAAAAGTTTGAGGTTTCATTTCGCTCAACGGAGCAAAAAAGTAGGCAGTGTATAAATCTCTTGCGCCGTATCCACTTTTTCTGTTAGAGGCAAAATAAGCGGTTACGCCGTCTCTGGCGGCAGAAAAATGGGTATCATCTGCTGTAGAATTAATGGGCGTTCCCATATTTTCAGGCACCTGGGCTGAATTCAGGGAAATTTTAAAAATATCAAACCCACCAAGACTTATTTCCGGATTATTAGAGGAAAAGTATAAGGTAAGTCCATCGGGCGCGAGGAAAGGATAATTTTCATCATATACAGAATTTACATCAGGACCCATATTTTCAGGCTTTGACCACAATCCGTTCCGTTTACTTATTTTGAATAAATCATATCCCCCTTTCCCACCTAAGGTATTTGATGCAAAAATAATGAGGGTATCAGAAATAAAATGTGGTGGCGACTGAGCAGAAACCCTATCAAAAGTTGGATAGAACGGATTTATTTTAAATTTTCCTGATTTCCTGATAGTGTCTGTAAAAATAGCTCCCTGGAGAAGATTATTTCCTCTAAAATAGTATAAAACCTGTCCGGAAGGGTTAAATCCGATACCAACCTCATGATTGGGTGAATTCAAAATGGGGCTAAATGATTTAGGTTTTTCCCACACACCATCATCTTTAACACTATAGAAGATATCAGTTTGAGGTAATTCTTTCTTTTCTGCGGTTGGATTGGCAGCGGTATAATATATTCGGTTTTGGTAAAGAGGGTTCAAAACAGGGGCAAATTCGTCACCCTGGGTATTCACCTGACCTCCTAAATTTTCAACTATGGCTAAAGGATTACGGTACTGAATAGCCAACCCTGTAGCACAGTGTCTAATAATATTTCTAACCTCATTTCTATTGGGGTGCGAGGGTGAAATAGCTTTTAGATAACTTTTTAAATAAGAAGAAGCGGTGGTAAAGTCCTGACGGTGAAAGCGTATTTGGCCTAAAAAAAGAAGCGCTTCTACCTGAAGGCTGTTTTTGTTTTTCAGTAAAGAAACAAATTCTATTTCGGCCTCATCCAATTTATTTTTATAATATTGGCTAGCGGCACTAAGGAAAGTAATTTCAGGTGATTCTGTTTTGAAAAACTTTTTTCCTGCCTGTAGGTAACTTAAGACTTCGTCATATCTTTTTTGCTGAAACAGTTGATTCGCTTCATTAAATCTTTTGGCATTACCCTGCGCTAACGAGGAGAGAGGATTAAGCAAAAGAAATAACATAATAGTAGCGAAAGACCGACAAAGACTCATGGTTGTACTTTATTGAAAAGGTTAAAAGCCTTGATTTCCATCAAAATTTTCAATATAATCTGCGATTCGACGTAAAAAAGAACTTCCCAGTGCTCCGTCCACTACTCTGTGGTCATAAGATAAAGATAAAAACATAAGATGTCGAATGGCTATAAGGTCACCGTATGGCGTTTCAACCACAGCAGGTTTCTTTTTTATGGCACCAATAGCTAAAATAGCTACCTGAGGCTGGTTTATAATAGGCGTACCCATGATACTGCCAAAAGTACCTACATTGGTTGTTGTAAAAGTTCCACCTTGAACTTCGTCAGGTTTCAATTGGTTATTTCTGGCCCGGTCTGCAAAATTATTTACTTTACTAGTCAGTTCCAGCAGGCTCAGAGTATCTGCATTTTTAATAACGGGCACAATAAGATTTCCGGAGGGTAATGCGGTGGCCATACCAATATTAATGTCCTTTTTAATGATAATCTTGTCACCTTCAACAGAAATATTAATCAAAGGGAAATCAACCAGGGCCTTTGCCACGGCTTGAATGAAAATGGGGGTAAAGGTTATTTTTTGTTGATATTTTGCTTCGAAAGGTTTTTTAATTTTTTCTCTCCAGAGAACTATTTCGGTAACATCGGCCTCGGCAAATGAAGTTACGTGGGCGGAAGTTCGTTTAGACATAACCATGTGATCGGCAATAAGCTTTCGCATTCTGTCCATCTCAATGATCTCATTTTCTCCTGAAGTTCGGGAAACAATTTTTTCGGGAGCCTTGCTTTTGCTCGAACTTACCATTTTTATTGATTCCAAATAGTCCAGCAAATCATTTTTTGTTACTCTCCCTTGCATACCTGTGCCGGTGATAGTGTCTAACTGCTCATAAGAGATATTTTCCTTTAGCGCCATATTTTTCACAAGAGGAGAATAAAACCGGTTAGATTTGACGGTTGGTGCTATAGACGTAACTGGTGAAGTTGATTGATATTCAGGGGAATATGTCTCGGTATGATTTACGGGAGATACATTGGTAACGATATCCTGAGAAATATATATTTTTTCATCAGCATCCATTTCGGTAGCTATGATAGCTATCGTTTGACCGACAGGCACCACATCATTTTCATTAAAAAGGATGTCGATTAACTTACCTTTTACAGGAGAAGGAACATCGGTATCGACCTTATCAGTAGCTATTTCGACCAGGGTATCGTCGATTTCAATTAAATCGCCAATATTTTTAGTCCATCTAAGGATGGTTGCTTCAATTATACTTTCGCCCATTTTAGGCATGACAAGTTCAAAATGCGTCATAAGGATATTTTATCCGTGTTAATTACTGCAAAAATACAAGGTATTTCATTAAAATGATTCTTAATTCAATTTAACAAAAAAAGACGTAAATAATTTAATGAAACGTAAGCCGCGTATTGAATATTTTTTTCTCTGTTTTTACCCGCTTTCACAAGGAAGGTCTGGTGTTTTTCTTTACTACCTAAGGCTACCCAAATAGTTCCAACCGGTTTCTCCACTGTTCCACCGTCCGGGCCAGCGACACCTGAAATGGCGACACCTATGTCTGCACTGGTATGTAAAAGTAAACCATGGAGCATTTCAATAACGGTTTCTTCGCTCACTGCACCATATTTTTCTATGGTAAGGGGATTAACACCCAATGATTTTTCCTTCATTTCATTGGCATAGGAAACGATAGCCCCTTTAAAGTACTGGGATGAACCAGGCACCAGGGTGATAAGATGACTTAAAAAACCGCCGGTACAACTTTCAGCACAAGCGAGTTGGTAATTATTTTTCTTTAATATTCGTCCAATAACGACAGGCAGTGTATCTTCATCTTCACCGGCAACGAACTGCCCAAGTATGCTTTGTAATTGGTTTGTTTTTTCAATAATTAAGCCTTCCAATAGCTGTTTATTATCGCCTGAGCAAGAAAGTCGTAACCTGATTTGGCTTAAAGCGGGCAAATAGGCGAGTTTAATAAAATGGGGCAGTTCATTTTCAAATGTTTCTAAACGCTGGGAGAGTGTTGTTTCAGGAATACCCGCTATCAGCAAGGTTTTATGGATTATTATTTCGGAAGGGAAGGTGATCTGGAGTTTAGGAATAACCTCATTTTCCATAAGATATTCCATCTCATAAGGTACACCTGGGAGCGAAATAATAACTTTTCCCAAGCCAGTATTTAGCCACATTCCTGGCGCTGTTCCCATTTTATTTGGTAAAACTACTGTGTTTTCTGGTACTTGTGCTTGAGGCATCAGATCCATGGTATTGGGTTCACGACCAATTTTAGTGAAAAAACGAATGAGGAACTGCAGCGTTTCTTCATGTAAAACTAAGGGTACATGTAGAAATTCTGCTAATGCTTTTTTGGTAATATCATCCTTAGTCGGTCCTAATCCGCCGGTGATAATGACTACATCTACCTCGTTGAGTGAAAGCTGAAGCTGTGACTTGATGTCTATTAATTCATCGGAAATAGACTTCATCTGACTGACCTTCATTCCAATAAGATTCAGCCTTTGTGCTATCCACGAAGAATTTGTATCTATGATTTGCCCGATCAAAATTTCGTCACCAATAGTAAGTACGTGAACTTTCATGCCTCGATTTTAATAGTAAAAAGGGTAAAATGTTAAAGATAAATTAAATCTCCATGTTGAAAGTAAAATGACTGGTAATCAGAGGAAGATTTTACTATTAATTCACCCTTGTCAGAAACGCCAGTGATGGTTCCTTGCAAGGTTTCATTATTTTTTTTAATAAGAAAAGTATGTTCTTTGTTCATTCCTAACAGGCAGGAATGGTAGTGAAACTTCAGCAAATCGGGTTGTTCGTCAATATATGTTAAATATTCTTCCAGTGCAGCAAAAAGATTCTTTTCAATTTCTTTTCGGTTGGTTTCTTTGAATGTATTTAAAAAAAGGGAGGTCGCCGACGGAAGAAAATCGGGAAAAGACGCCTGATTTACATTTAATCCAACGCTAATAATAGAACTTTGAACTTTATGAAAGTTAAGACTGTTTTTTATCAGAATGCCAGCGATTTTTTTATTCATAATATAAATATCGTTGGGCCACTTTAAATAAACGTTTTCAGGTAACGGATAGACATCGAGAATTGATTTTCTAACCGCTAAGCTAACAGCCATATTCATCAGATAAAGTTTTGATGGGGGCAAATTATCGGGAAACAGTATGATGGAAAGTAAAATATTTTTCCCTTTAGCACTAAACCAGGTTTTTTCTTGCTGACCTTTCCCCGCCTCTTGGAAATCGGCTGAAATAACTGTACCGTGCTGTGGGAAACTGTGGGAAAGCAATTCCATTGCGTAAGAGTGAGTAGAGGGTATGCTATTAAAAAAAAGATAGGCATCACCGATATGTTGATTCTTATTAAAATGCAAGTTTTATTATTTTAAAAGTTCTTAACTTGCCTCAAAATTACCAATTTAATTTTTTAAAACATCAACCATTTTGAGTACAACCATTGCAAAGTCTCCAAAGAAATTTCATAAAGAGGTGGAAAACCTCAATAATGAGATTATTGAGAGCATCAAAAATCTTAAAGGAATAGACATAGTAAAAATGGATTTGAGGCATCTCCATGATGCACCCACTGATTTTTTTATTATTTGTGAAGGCACTTCCAACACCCAGGTAAAAGCTATAGCTAGTAATATTAATCGTCATGTGAAGGAAACTTTAGATATTAAGCCCAATCATGTTGAGGGGGAAAAATCAAGTTTATGGATTTGTGTCGATTATTTCAACACTGTTGTGCACGTTTTTCATCCTGATATGAGAAAATATTACGCATTGGAAGACCTATGGAGTGACGCTAAAACAGTGGCTTACGAAAATTTATAGTATTTTTTTTACAATTAAAGCTATGGTTTGCAACGATTATAGTAATTGATTGTTTGAACCCGTATATATTTTAATTTCAGACTAAAATAGCCTCCTGGCATGGACAGTAACAAAAAACCGGCAAGCCCGGAAAATGGCGGTAACCGCTTTAATGGTTTTTGGATTTATGGAGTAATCATCCTTACTTTCTTGGCTATTAATATGTTCACAATGATTGGTGCTGACAAAAAGCAGCTGACCCAAAATCGTTTAGAACAAATGATACGTGATGCTGATATTGAAAAAATTGAGGTGGTCAATAATCAGAAAGCACTTATTTATATCAAAAAAGGTAGTTTGTCTAAATATAGTGATATAGAAAAGTCCAATCTTTCTGCAGACAGACATCATTATTTTATAGATATTGGAAATGTAGAAGTATTTAGTTCATCCTTAAAAGAGGTTCAAGAGAAAGCTGAGATTCCAAGAGAAACTTGGGTTCACCCTGCTTATGTTACCAAAACAAACTGGATAGGCCCTATTTTAAATTGGGTTTTACCTGTATTTATCCTTATTGCTATCTGGCTTTTTATTATGAAAAGAGTTGGCGGTGGCGGTGGCGGTCCGGGTGGACAGATTTTCAATATTGGAAAATCAAAGGCAACGCTTTTTGACCAAAATAGTAAGGTGAATGTCACTTTCGCAGATGTTGCTGGTCTGGATGAAGCTAAGGTAGAAGTAATGGAGGTGGTTGATTTCTTGAAAACACCCAAAAAATATACCGCATTGGGCGGAAAAATTCCAAAGGGAGTTCTTTTAGTCGGCCCTCCAGGTACAGGAAAAACGTTGTTAGCTAAAGCAGTAGCAGGAGAAGCTAGTGTGCCTTTCTTTTCAATTTCAGGATCTGATTTCGTAGAAATGTTTGTCGGCGTGGGAGCTTCAAGGGTCAGAGACCTGTTTAAACAGGCCAGAGAAAAAGCACCATGTATCGTTTTTATAGACGAAATAGATGCCATTGGCAGGGCTCGTGGAAAAAATAATATGCAGGGTGGAAATGATGAGCGAGAAAATACGTTAAATCAGCTTTTGGTAGAAATGGACGGTTTCTCTACCGATAAAGGGGTTATCTTGATGGCGGCTACAAATAGACCTGATATATTAGATAGTGCCTTACTTAGACCAGGTCGTTTTGACAGACAAATTGGTATTGACAGGCCTGATCTAAAAGGAAGAGAAGCTATATTTAAAGTTCATTTGAAAACTATTATCAAATCAGATGATATTAAGCCTTTTATTCTTGCAGAAATGACGCCAGGTTTTGCCGGTGCCGATATTGCCAATGTTTGTAATGAGGCAGCACTTATAGCAGCAAGAAGAAACAAGGCGGCCGTCGATTTAGATGATTTTAACTATGCATTGGATCGTGTAATTGGTGGGCTAGAGAAAAAGAATAAATTAATCTCTCCCGAAGAGAAGAAAATTATTGCTTATCATGAAGCAGGGCACGCTATCTGCGGCTGGTACCTCGAACATGCATCCCCATTGGTAAAAGTTACTATAGTTCCCCGTGGCATTGGAACATTGGGGTTTGCTCAATATTTGCCAAAAGAAGAAAATATAACCAGAACAGAGCAATTGCTCGATAGAATATGTATGACTTTTGGTGGCCGTGCAGCAGAGAAGTTGATTTTTAGTAAAATTTCAACAGGGGCCCAGAATGACCTCGATCAGGTTACCAAAATGGCGTATAGTATGATCTCTATTTTTGGTATGAATGAGAAAGTAGGTCAGGTTTCATTTTACGGCATGCAAAATGATTCCTTTCATAAACCCTATTCTGACGAAACAGCTTCTTTGATTGACGACGAGGTGAGACAGTTGTTGCAAGTTCAATATGAAAGAGCTCAAAACTTATTGATTGAGAAAAAAACAGAATTGGAAATGTTAGCTCAAGAGCTACTTACCAAAGAGGTTTTACATAAATCTGATGTCGAAAAATTAATCGGTCCCCGCCCATATCAGGAGGAAGAGAAGTACTATCATCCGGAAGAAATAAAGGAGGAAGTAAAAGAAGAAATAAAAGAGGAGACAAAAGAAGAAGTGGCTCCAACCGAAGAAAGTAAGTAAGCGTTATATCCGTTTGTTGTTATAGAATTTATAGATAGGATATATTATAACAGAAAGGACAATTAGCAAACTTCCCCAATAAAAGGAGTTTGTTAATTGTTCGTTCTCGTTAAGCAGGAACCAGGCAAATGCAATGCCATAAAGCGGCTCAAGCGTCATACTTAGGCTAACAGTAAAGGCACTCAGTTGCTTCATAGCATGAAGGGTTAGTGAATAGGCTAGGCTGGTACACACAAAAGCTAAAAGAGCTATGTTCACCCAGTCATTAGTTCCCTGAGGAATTATTGCTTCTTTAGGATTGAAAGTTAGCCAAAAGGGAATAGCGATGGTTATCAAGATGAGCGCGCTGCCGAGCTCCAGAAAAGTTAGGGTAATTGCGTCCGAGAGCAAGGTCAGTTTTTGATTTAGCGAACTAAAAAGGGAAGCCAGGAAGGCGGAAAAAAGGCCTATCAAAAATCCATCTAAAAATTTTGTCGGTAAGGTTCGTACAATGAGTATCATTCCTGGTATAATAAGTAGAGAGAGCATAATTTCAATGACATTTATCTTTCTCTTCTGTACCAAAGGTTCAAGAAAAGCAGTAAATAAAGGCGTTGCGGCCAGAGCTAAAACGCCAACTGACGCATTGGATGCTTTAATGGATCCGTAAAAGGTTAACCAATGAAGACCCACAATACCACCTGTTCCACAGATAAAGAGGATATTTTTTGTGGAGACCTGTTTAAAAATGAATGTTAATTTTGCAAAAAAGCCAAGACTGATAACGGTTAAAAGTATCCGCCACCATACGAGAGGAAGCGCTGATAGAGATATGACGGCACCTAAAATGGCTGTAAAGCCAAACAGGATAATTGAAAAATGCAATGCCAGATAGGAACGTAAAGGCTCTTTCATGAACAATTTTAGTATTAATGTCATTATAGTAATTTAAACCAAAACAACCTGCTATGTTAAAAATCGGTGATACAGCTCCCTCGTTTACTTTGTTCTCAAGTGAGAAGAATGAAGTATCTCTCTCAGACTTCCAGGGCCAATCAGTAGTCATTTTATTTTTCCCTCTTGCATTTTCTGGTGTTTGTACCACTGAATTGTGTAATACCAGAGATGATATCCAGTCTTACAAAAATTTGAATGCCCAAGTTATTGCTATTTCAGTAGATTCTCTTTTTACCCTGGAAAAATTTAAAGCAGAACAAAATTTGAATTTCCTATTATTGGCTGATTTTAATCGCACGGTTTCTGCAGATTACGGTTGTCTGTATGAAGATTTTGTTTTGGGAATGAAAAAAGTGGCTAAAAGGTCTGCATTTGTCGTCGATAAAAATGGAATTATTCAATATGCAGAGGTATTGGAAAGTGCGGGAGATTTACCGAACTTTGATGCTGTTAAAAGTACCTTACAAAATTTGTAATTATATAGCTATGACGTTTTCTCACGCAGATACGGACGAACTGATCTTAACTGAAGTGATTGAGGAGTTAGACAGCGATAATACAGGTAATGTAGCCAGATTAATTGTGTTTAATGATGAGCATAATACATTTAATTGGGTTATAGATTGTTTTATGCAGGTTTTGAATCATTCAGAAGCACAGGCAGAGCAGTTAGCCCTCCTTATTCACTTGAAGGGTAAGGCAACCGTTAAAACGGCACCTAAAAGAGTGCTAAAGCCTTTCAAGGATTCTTTGACGGAGAAAGGTTTGTCGGTAATCATTGAGGAAGACAGCGGCAAATAAATGAAAGAATTTAAAACAAAGCCCCAGAGTAAATCCCTGGGGCTTTTTAATTGGCTGAAAACTAATTCTTGAATTTATAATCTATCTTGAGCTACAATATAAATTTCAAATTTTACAATTCCAAAAAATAATAGGGGAATTAGGAGTTCCCCTATTATTTTTAAAAATGACGGGATATTTTTTTGACCAATTTTCGTTCTATATTTGTATGACCGAAAAATCTCGATGTATGCTCAGAATTGTTTTTATTTGTTGTCTATCGCTGTCCCTTTTCATTTCTGAAATTACGTGTCAATCAAGAAATCAATCATTAATTCTATATTCTGAGCAATTTAATATTGCGGTAGATCCTCAAAATGGAGATTATATTGTCCTTGCAAAAGATAGTTTCTATTTATTTAATTTAGCAGTTTCGGGAGGATGGAGGCCTTATAAGTACAAAAAGAACGACCTGGATACGGTTTTGAAGCAACCTGTAGAATTGAACTTCATTCATGATGCCAGACAAGTTCTTTTCTTTTCAGGTGGCGGAGGTCAGGTATATCTTTTTAAAGATTCTTCTATCCTTCGTCAGGATAAATCCTTTCTACAAAAAAATCAATTTGGTGCGGCAAGCTTTGAGTTTAAAGATAAAATCATTCTCTATAGCGGTTATGGCTTTTATGCGTATAAACCATATATGACTGAATTTTCTGATAAAACCAATGAATGGTTCTTAAGACCTTATGCTTCTAATCAATATTTACCAAAAGGTAGGCAGGCGGTCGTTTATCAGATAGACAAAAAACGGGGTTATTTTTATATGTCTTCGGGATATACTTTAAACAAGCCTTATTTTGAAGATGTAGAAAATTTGGATTTAAATGATGTCTGGAGGTTTGATCTGAACACAAACAAATGGAAACAACTTGGGTACATAAAAGACGATAGGAGAATAAGAAATCTTCGGTTTCCTTTCTTTTCAAAGGGGAATTTTTACGCTATTGAAAAAGGACCTAATAATGCTGTCGTAAAAATAAATATAGCTGATAATTTATTTGAAAAATTTAAAACGGACCATTTGGTTGATCAGTCTTTAGTGGAATATGGGACGGTTTATAATGCTAAGGATGAAAATATTCTTCTGGTAATAAAAGGCAAGGATTTAAGGGCCAAACCTGGATTTGTGATTAGTGTAGTACCGCTAAAGGAATTAGAAAAGAACTTAATTATTTCCAAAAAGTATTATTTCACTGTATTTGATAAACTATGGCCCTTTTTCTTAATGATTGTTGGACTTGTGAGTTTAGTCTTTTTTAGCAGAGAATTAAAGAGAAGAAAAAATAATCAGCGAAATGATAAACCGGTCATTCATTTTAATCTAGCTGAAAAAGAATTTACTTTTAGTGAAATCAAGATACCTTTTGAGGATGAACAGATTCAGTTTCTACAATATCTGGTGGAAAACGGAGGAGAAATTTCAAACAATGATTTATTAGACTTTATAAAAAGAGGTCATGAATCGTTAGATACTTTAAAGAAAAGGAAGCTAAAATTAATAATGGATATTAATCAAATTTTTAAAATTTGCACGGGGTTGGGTAAACCGTTTTTACTTGAACTAAAAGATGATAATGACAGGAGGTATAAAGACTATCTTATTAACCCTATCTATGAGGTAAGGGTGTAAAATACAAAAAGCCAACCGTTTGAGATTGACTTTTTGCGCCTCAGGTAGGGCTCGAACCTACGACCTACGGATTAACAGTCCGCCGCTCTAACCGGCTGAGCTACTGAGGCAGGTTAGATGTACCTTCAGATATTTTCAAAAGGCGACTGCAAAAATAGTAGGATTATTAAAAAAATTGCAATATTTACACGATAAATTTTAAAAAAAATCACAATGAAATTATTAACCGTTGGTACTGTGGCATTTGACGATATTGAAACGCCATTTGGCAGAGCTGAAAAGGCTATTGGTGGCGCTGCAACTTATATATCATTAGCCGCATCGTACTTTGCCGAGCAGGTTAGGATCGTTTCTGTAGTGGGTGACGATTTTCCTGAAAGCGTTTTGCAAGACTTAACAAGTCGAAATATTGATTTGGCTGGGCTGGAAGTAAAGAAAGGCGAGAAGTCGTTTTTCTGGGCGGGACGATACCACAATGACATGAACTCCCGGGATACCCTTGAAACACAACTCAACGTATTAGCCGATTTTAATCCTATTCTTCCGGAAGCATATAAAAGTTCAGAATTTTTAATGTTGGGAAACCTGACGCCAGACATTCAATTGTCGGTTATTGAACAAATGGTGGGCAAACCAAAATTAATTGCGTTGGATACGATGAACTTTTGGATGGATATTGCCATGGAAAGTCTCAAAAAGGTATTAAAAAGAATTGATATGCTAATTATCAATGACGAAGAGGCCAGGCAACTCGCTTGTACCTATTCGTTAGTGACTGCGGCGGCTATGATCCATGAAATGGGACCTAAATTTGTTGTGATTAAAAAAGGAGAACACGGCGCCCTTTTATTTGAAGGGGAAAATATATTTTATGCTCCGGCATTACCATTGGCGGAGGTTTTTGACCCAACAGGTGCGGGCGATACCTTTGCAGGTGGATTGATGGGGTATTTGGCTATGACCGGAGAGGTTTCTTTTGAAAATTTAAAAAGAGCTATTATTTACGGTTCAGCAATGGCTTCATTTTGCGTTGAAAAGTTTAGTACAGAAAGATTGCTGAACCTTTCTAAAGTTGACATTGACGCGCGGATAGATAAATTTGTTAAACTGGTTAATTTTGATTCTATTCCAGTGTAAATTACTCCTGATTGGCTAACTGTCCGCATGCGGCATCGATATCTTTTCCCCTGCTACGGCGGACAGTTACCATTATTCCTTTTTCCCGGACAGTCTTTGCAAAAATATCTATTTTATTTCCGCTGGCTTTTTCAAAAGGTGCATCGGGAATAGGGTTGTATTCAATAATATTTATTCTTACCGGAAAATTCCGGCATAGTTTAACCAGGTTTAAAGCATCGGCAACGGAATCATTAAAGCCTTGGAAAGCAATATATTCATAACTAATTCTATTTCCTGTTTTTTCATAGTAATAGGAAATAGCTTCTAAGATAGCCTTTAAGTTGTTTGATTCATTAATGGGCATTATCTGGTTTCTTTTTTCGTCATCAGCTGCATGAAGAGAAAGCGCTAAATTAGTTTTTGTCCCATCATCGGCTAATTGCCGGATCATTTTCCCAATGCCAGCTGTACTGATAGTAATTCGTCGGGCTGCCATGTTCCAACCCGTCGGCGATGTTAGCTTTTCAATACTGTCCATAACAGGTTTATAAGCTAAGAGCGGTTCGCCCATGCCCATATAGACAACGTTGGTCAGTTTTTTATTAAAATGCTCGAGGCATAAGTTATTTATTGCATTTACCTGACTTACAATTTCTCCTGCGGTCAGATTTCTTTCTCTTTTCATTTTTCCCGTTGCACAAAAACTACAAGTTAAGCTGCAACCAACCTGGCTGGAAACGCAAACGGTAAATCGGTTTTCATCTAATACAGGAATAAGTACGCTCTCTATGTTAAATCCGTCATGTAATCTGAATCTGGCTTTTATTGTACCGTCTTCACTAATTTGTTGTTTGTCCAACGCAATATTTAGAAATATAAAATATTCATTTAGTTTTTCCCGAAGAACAATGGGTAGATTCGTCATTTCCTCGAAAGACTGAGCGTTATGTTGCCAAAGCCAGGCATAGATTTGTTTGGCACGAAATGATGGCTGTCCCCAGGAGCTTAGTAATTCTGATAAACCGGGTAGAGAAGCCTCTCTAATATCTTGTTGTTTCATAGAAAACGAAATATTGTAATGATAGGGGGTATTTAAATTGGAGAACACTGTTGTTGCAGCCAAATTTTTTCATCATCAGAAATTAATGGGGATAACCCATTCCAAACCAAACGATGATAATTGTTTAACCATTCTTTTTCATCCTGGTTCAATAGAGATGAATCAATAAGTTGTAGAGAAATGGGAAACAGGGTTAAATCCTCAAAAGAAAGAAAGCCATTTTCAAGATCTTTACAAAGCAGGACGTTTTCAATCCGTATGCCATATTGTCCCTCAATATATACTCCGGGTTCATTGGTGGTAATCATGCCCGGCTTAAACGGGGTAGTTCCCCTGCTAGTGGTCGGGTTTGTTGCAAATCCCTGTGGACCTTCATGGACGGATAGAAAAAACCCTACACCGTGGCCAGTACCATGCGCATAATTCAAACCTTGCTTCCACAAGGGTGTCCTGGCTAAAGTATCGAGTTGCATACCCACAGTACCGTAAGGAAATTGAGCAGAGGCTAAAGCGATAAATCCCTTTAATACTAAAGTAAAGTGCTTTTTTATCAGAAAAGGCGGGTTGTTTCCAATAAAAATGGTTCTGGTAATATCGGTCGTTCCGTCCAGGTATTGCCCACCTGAATCAACTAAAAGTAATCCACCTTTTTTAATGATAGCTGCCTTTTCGGAATGAGGGTGATAATGTATTATGGCGCCGTTACTTTTGTAGCCAACAATGGCATTAAAACTTTCCCCTTTATAATCGGCCTGTTGTGATCTGTAAAAGGCACATTTTTCTGCAAAATCAAATTCAGAGATAGCATGCTCATTTTCTATTTCACTTTCTAACCATCTAAAGGCACGAATCAGGGCTATACCATCTTTAAGCATTGCCTTTTGAATATGCAATATTTCATTTTCCGATTTAATCGCCTTGAGTTCCATAATCCAATTGGGGTGCATCAAACACCTTTCAGGAGGAATAATCTTGTAAATGGCAGCATTTAACGATTCAGGGTGTGCGATAAAGGTGACATCACTCCCTAAATGAGCTATGGAATCCATTAGGGCCTCATAAGGTAAAATAGTAATATTTTCCTTTGATAAGGATTCCTTTGTTACGGGAGATATTTTATTTTCGTTGACAAATAAAAAACAAGATTCTTTCCCTAATAATAAATACGCATAGAATAAAGGATTAAACGGAATATCATCGCCTCTTAGATTTAATATCCAGGCAATATCATCTAAAGTGGACAGGACAAGATAATCAGCATCTAATGATGTCATTTTAGCTCTTAATAAACCCATTTTACTCTCCCTGCTTAAAGACGAAAAATGAATATCATGTTCAAATATCTCTGAAGCAGGTAAAGCAGGTCTGTTTAACCATAGTTTGTCAAAAGGGTCATATTGTGGAAGAAGAGTTAAATGATGTGTAGAAAAAAGGGCTGTAATATGTTCAAGTTGTTGTATGGAGAAAAGACGGGAATCCAAACCGATTTGCTTACCTGGAGTTAGTTGTTTAACTAACCAGGGTAAATGCTCTGGTGCATGTGGTACTTTTTGCTTGTGAAGCGTTATACCTGAGCCGGATAATTCAATGTCGGCTTGTATAAAATATCTGGGGTCCGTCCAAAGTGCGGCATAATCTGCCAGAACAATCAAAGTACCAGCGGAACCTGTAAAGCCACTTATCCATTCTCTTACGGCCCAATGATCTGCAATATATTCACTTTGATGCGGGTCACCGGAAGGTATAATCACCGCATCTATTTTGTTTTTTTGCATATCAATCCGTAGAGATTGAATTCGATTCTTTATAATATCGCTCATCCTTGATTAATTTTTATTACATAAAATTAATCAAAAGAACCTAATGTAATGTTTAAAGTAGAGATGTGTTTGTGTTCAGGTAAGAATACACATATAATAAAAAATAGTTATATTTGCTTAATAAACAAATAATTCGGAACAACAAGGTATGCGGACAGGGTTAAGTCAGAAGCAAATTCAGATTCAAAAGCTTTCACCCCAACAGATTCAACTGATGAAGCTGCTGCAGGTTCCTACTGCCTTGCTGGAACAAAGAATTAAGGAGGAGATTGAAGAAAATCCGGCGCTTGAAGAGGGGGAAAACATAGTAGAAACGGATTCACAGGACCAGGATCCTGAAGAATCTGTAGAAAGTGACATAGAAACAGATGACGAGCCTGTTATTGACGACGAAATGGAGGTAGTTGATTATATCCAGGAATACCTTGATAATGAAGACGATACGCCGGACTATAAGCTACAGGGAGACGGATATAATCCAGAGGAGGAGGAAAAATCCATGCCTGTGGTTCTTGAAAATTCTTTTTACGATTTTTTAGAGCAACAGATAGGCTTGTCCACTTTTTCGAATGAAAAGGAAAGGATCATTGCCAGGCAGATTATCGGGAGCATCGACGAAGACGGTTATTTGAGAAGAGATACCTTCGCTTTAGTGGATGATTTAATTTTTTCGTTAAATGTCATAGTAACGGAATTTGAAATTGAAGAAGTATTAAAAAAAATCCAGAGATTTGACCCGCCAGGCATAGGTGCCCGTGATTTACAAGAATGTTTGCTGATACAATTAGCACTGCGTATAGAACAAGCAGGGAAGGAAAGCCAGACAAAAGACGCTTTGATATTGGCTTATAAAATGGTGGATAAATATTTTGATGCATTTTCAAAAAAGCACTATGAGAAGTTATTAAGATCTCTCAATATTTCTGAAAAGCAGTTAAAACAAGCGGTTGAAGAAGTGTTGAAATTAAATCCAAAGCCATCAAGTGGTTATATTGGCGACGCCAAATCGAGCAATAATCAATATATTATCCCTGATTTTATCATAACAAACCGAGATGAAGAGCTTGAAGTTGTCTTACACTCAAGGAATGCGCCGGAATTGAGAATCAGCGATCATTTCAGAGAAATGCTCCGGACTTACGGTGTTGATAAGACGAAAGGTTTGAGTGCACAGTCTGACAAAGAAGCCGTTAAGTTTATACGACAAAAAATTGAATCGGCCCGATGGTTCATAGACGCTATAAGACAACGGCATGAAACCATGTATAGAACGATGTACGCTATTTTGGAATATCAATACGAGTTTTTTTTAACGGGCGATCAGAAGAAGTTAAAACCCATGATATTACAAGATATTTCAACGGCTACCGAACTAGATGTTTCAACTATTTCCAGGGTAGCCAACAGCAAATATGTCCAAACAGAATTTGGAACCAAAAGATTGAAGGAATTTTTCTCTGAATCTATGCAAATGAGTGACGGAGAGGAGGTTTCTACTATTGAGGTGAAGAAGATATTAGGGGAATTGATCGCTGGAGAGGACAAGAAACTTCCCTTGTCCGATGATAAACTGACGCAGATATTAGGAGAAAAGGGTTATCCGATAGCCCGCAGGACGGTGGCAAAATACAGGGATCAATTGAATATAGCTAAGGCTTCGTTACGGAAAGAACTTTAAGGAACTACTTCATTTAAACATTCCATCAAAATAGAGCAAGCCTCGTCAATTTCCTCAAAGGTAATGGTCAAAGGTGGCGCAATCCTTAGAGAACGGTCATTGAACAGAAACCAATCGGTAATTAATCCCTTTTCAATAGCGAGGTGAATCACTTTTCGAACCAAGGCTGCATTATCTAAGTCTAAGGCCATAAGTAGGCCGGCATGTCTGATTTCTTTAATGAACGGGTGTTTTAGGTTAGAGATAAATCTATCTGATTTTGCCTGAACCAAAGAAATCAGATCACTCTCTATTAAAAATTGAAGGGTAGCGAATGCCGCGGCAGAACTTACCGGATGCCCACCGAAAGTAGTAATATGTCCCAGGACTGGATTTTCAGAAAGCCCTGACATAATTTCTTGGGAGGAAATGAAAGCACCAATAGGCATACCACCACCTAAACCTTTGGCTAGTAGGAGGATATCAGGAATAACACCATATTGACTAAAAGCAAAAAGACTTCCCGTTCTACCCATACCTGTCTGAATTTCATCAAGAATGAGTAGCGTTCCCGTCGATTTGCAACGATCTGCAACTTGTTTTAAAAAAGCTCCATGGGGAAGGCGCACCCCAAATTCAGCTTGTACCGTTTCAAGAATAACTGCCGCTGTTTTGTTTGTAATACGGTCTAAACAAGAAAGACAATTAAAATCGATATGATTAATGTGAGGAAGTAAGGGGAAAAAGGCTTCTGTAAAGGTAGTGGGAAACATAAGGGATGCCGCACCTTGAGTACTGCCATGGTACGCAAATTTTGCTGAAATAATTTCTGAACGGCCTGTATATTTTTTCGCAAGTTTCATGGCTCCTTCTGTTGCTTCGGAGCCGCTGTTAACCAAATAAACCGAGGACAAATTTTCAGGTAATAAAGAAGTTAGCAGGGACACCAGTTTAATCTGCGGACTCAATACAAATTCACCATAAACGAGGGTATGCATGTATAAATCGACCTGATTTTTAATGGCATTAACCACGGCGGGGTGCCTGTGGCCTAATACACTAACACTTATTCCAGCAATAACATCCAAATATTTTTTATCATCGGCATCGTACAGATAAACACCTTCTGAACGGACAATTTCCAGGGCTAATGGAGCAGGACTGGTTTGGGCAAGGTGGTTAAGAAAAAGCTGTCGGTTATTCATATTTTAATAAACTTAGGCAAAGTAAATAAAATTTGATTATAAATAAAGATATTTGGATAACACTAAAAAAATGAAGAGGATAGGTTTCATAGTCATATTTATTTTATTGATTTTAGTTTGTTTGTTATTGTTTTTTCCAAGAAAGGAGATAATAAGCAGAATTTACCCTGTCAAGGGAATTGATGTTTCTCATTATCAAGAGGTCATAGATTGGAAAAGTATTGCAGAAAATGATATTTCTTTTGTTTTTGTAAAAGCAACAGAGGGCATGTCATTGAAAGATAAATTATTTACCAGAAACTGGGAACGCATAAAGCAGGAGGGTTTAAGACGGGGTGCCTATCATTTTTTTCGCCCAACGATTTCCGCTGAAAGGCAGGCCGCTCATTTTAGCAGGAGTGTCGAACTAGAATTGGGCGATTTTCCTCCTGTACTTGATGTTGAGGTTCTGGATGGTGTGTCGAAAAAGGAACTATTAATAGGGGTTCACGCCTGGTTAGTGCACACAGAAATGGAATATGGCGTAAAGCCAATTATTTATACAAATCAGGATTTTTACAATAAGTATTTACGGAATGCATTTGAAAATTATCCTTTATGGATTGCCAGGTATAGTTTGCGTGAACCAACATTAAAGGATGACTCGAAATGGGTTTTTTGGCAATATACCAGTGCGGGAAAAATTAATGGGATTAAGGGCAGAACCGATTTTAATGTATTTCATGGTACTTTAGAAGAGTTAGATCAATTTTGTCTGCAACCCAAAGAAATATTGAGATAAAAAAATGAAAATATCTTTGGAAAATAAAGAAGGGATTACTATATTTGCATTCGCTAAGAAAAACGGGTGATTAGCTCAGCTGGTTTAGAGCACCTGCCTTACAAGCAGGGGGTCATAGGTTCGAATCCTATATTACCCACTAAAAGCGTCAGTTATATTAACTGGCGCTTTTTTTGTTTTGGAACATTGGTTCAAATGCCCTATCTTAGCAAGATGAAAAAGGTAGTATCTATTTCATTTCTTATCGTTTTTTTACTTGCCAATACTGAATTACATGAAGTATTGAAAGTACCATTACTTCTTGAACATTACATGTTACATAAACAAGAGGATAAAGATCAGTCTTTCTTAACCTTTCTATACAATCATTACGCACTGGTTAAAGAACATTTTCATTTACAAGATGACCATAATGATTTGCCATTAAAAACAAAAGACTGCATAAAATTTAGTCCTGGCATTATTTCTTTTCTTTTAATACCTTATGTCCGACTACAGGAAGTTCCCTATCAATTAAAGCAGCGTATATTTTTCAAAAAGGTATTTCTCTCCAATATAAATCAAGGCAATATTTGGCAACCACCGCAGATTAGTTGATAAATTTCAAGGTTTTGATATTTTCTCACTAATGAATGATTATGCTAAACAGAATAATTGCTTTTTCAATTAATAATAAATTAATTGTAGGCCTTTTTTTAATCGCGCTCATCGCCTACGGTAGTTTGCAGTTTACCCTCCTTCCAATAGATGCCGTGCCAGACATAACCGATAATCAGGTTCAAGTTATCACTGTTACACCTTCCCTGGGTGCACCTGATGTTGAACGACTTATTACTTTTCCCATTGAACAGGCCAATAGTAATATTCCTGGCTTAAAGGAAATAAGGAGTTTTTCACGGTTTGGGCTATCTCTTATCACTATTGTTTTTGATGATGATATTGATGTTTATTGGGCACGTCAACAAGTGACCGAACGGTTAAAAATGGCGGAAACACAGATTCCCAAGGGGGTGGGCTCTCCAGAACTTGCTCCAGTTACATCGGGTTTAGGGGAAATATATCAGTATGTGATAAAAGCTAAACCTGGATTTGAGAAACAATTTGATCCAATTGAATTGAGGACTATACAGGATTGGCTTGTCAGGAGACAATTAATTGGTATAAAGGGTGTTGCAGATGTAAGCAGCTTTGGCGGACGGGTGAAACAGTATGAAATAGCTATTGACGTAAATAAACTGAACGCACTTCAAATATCTATTCAGGATATATTTTCCGCTTTAGAAAAAAACAATGAAAATACGGGGGGCGGTTATATTGAAAAATCCTCTACCGTCCTTTATATCAGAGCGGAAGGGCTTATTGGAAGTATTGAGGATATCAATAAAATAGTTGTTAAAAATATTGATAACGGAAATCCTCTGTTAATTAAAGATGTAGCGGAGGTTCGCATCGGAAATGCGACGCGTTATGGTGCTATAACGTATAATGATGAGGGTGAAGTGGCCGGTGGCATTGTTATGATGTTGAAGGGAGATAACAGTAGTCGGGTCATAGAAAGTGTAAAAGAGAAAATTCTTCAGATAGAAAAAACATTACCGGAAGGGGTTGTCATTGAGCCCTTTTTAGATCGGACGAAGATGGTTAATAGCGCCATAAGTACGGTCTCAAAAAATTTATTGGAAGGCGCGCTCATCGTCATTTTTGTCCTGGTGTTATTTCTGGGAAATTTTAGAGCGGGAATTTTGGTTGCTTCTGTGATTCCACTTTCTTTACTTTTTGCAGTCATTATGATGAACTTGTTCGGGGTAAGTGGAAATCTGATGAGTTTAGGCGCATTGGATTTCGGCTTAATTGTGGATGGAGCTGTCATTATTGTTGAAGCGGTCATGCATGGATTGTTGTATAGCCGACGATTGTCAGGTATCACACGAATTAATCAGGCAGAAATGGATAAGGAAGTTCAGCATTCTGCCAGTAAAATGATGAATAGTGCCATTTTTGGTCAAATTATCATATTGATTGTTTACTTGCCCATTTTCACGCTGCAGGGGATTGAAGGAAAAATGTTTAAGCCAATGGCCCAAACAGTTGCATTTGCTCTTTTGGGCGCCTTTATTTTGTCATTGACTTACATACCCATGATGAGCACTATCTTTTTGAGTAAAAAGGTATCTCATAAGGAGAATTTTTCAGACAAAATGATGAATGTATTCATTAGCCTGCACCAAAAAACCTTGAAAAAGGTGATTAATTATCCCAAACTGATTTTATCAGGTACTATCCTACTTTTCCTTTTTTCCGTTTTCATTTTGTCAAGATTAGGGGGAGAATTTATTCCAGAGCTACCCGAAGGAGATTTTGCCGTGGATACCAGAGTGCTAACGGGAAGTAATTTAAACACCTCAACGGAAGCCTGTTTAGCATCGGCACATATTTTATTATCTAGGTTTCCAGAAGTTGAAAAGGTAGTAAGTAAGACTGGTAGTGGTGAAATCCCAACCGATCCAATGCCCATGGAAGCTTCTGATATGATGGTCATTTTAAAAGATAAGAAGGAATGGACTTCAGCAGAAACATGGGATGAGCTGGCAGAAAAAATGAGTGTAGCTTTACAGGATATTCCTGGTGTTACCTATAGTTTTCAATATCCGGTTGCTATGAGGTTTAATGAATTGATGACGGGTGCCAAGCAGGATGTAGTTTGTAAAATATTTGGTGAAAATTTAGATTCTCTCTCTAAATATGCAAAACTTTTAGGGGGTGTTGCTAAAAAAATTGAAGGAGCCAAAGATATTTATGTTGAACCCATCGATGGGCTTCCCCAACTTATCATAAGGTATAAAAGAGACGCAATTGCCCAGTTTGGTTTGAATATACAAGATATTAACAAAGCAATTAATACTGCTTTTGCGGGTCAAAGCAGCGGATTGATATTTGAGGATGAAAAAAGGTTTGATCTTATTGTCAGGCTTGCCGGAGAACAAAGACAAAATCTGGAGGATGTTCAGCAATTACTCATTTCTACCCCCAATGGAAGTCAAATACCACTGCATCAGGTTGCTAGTGTAACGATTGAAGAAAGTTTGAACCAAATACAGAGGGAGGATGCAAAACGAAGAATTATTGTTGGATTTAATGTGCAAGGAAAGGATGTCCAAAGTATAGTGCAGGACCTTCAAAATGAGGTTAACGCTAATATCGCACTGCCAACAGGTTACTATATTACTTATGGTGGTTCATTTGAGAATTTAATCGCAGCAAAACAACGACTTTCTCTTGCAGTGCCCATCGCTTTGGCCCTCATTTTTCTTTTTCTATATTTTGCTTTTGGGTCTCTAAAACAAGGATTATTGATTTATTCTGCTATTCCGCTATCAGCTATTGGTGGTATTTTATTTCTTGCTTTAAGAGGTATGTCTTTTAGTATTAGTGCCGGAGTAGGGTTCATTGCTTTATTTGGTGTGGCCGTTTTAAATGGTATTGTACTGATTGCTGAATTTAACAGAATTAGAAAAAATGGGGAAGAAGACCTTAAGGTAATTGTTTTAATGGGAACAAAAACCAGATTAAGACCTGTTTTAATGACCGCTTTTGTAGCTTCTCTTGGCTTTTTACCCATGGCTTTAAGTAATGGGGCGGGGGCTGAGGTTCAACGCCCGCTGGCTACGGTAGTTATTGGAGGCCTGCTTATGGCCACGTTTCTTACGCTCATTGTGTTACCAATTCTTTTCATTTTATTTGAAAAAAATCAAAACATGATTAAAATATCTAAAATGCCTGTTTCTGTTATTTTAATTTTTTTATTCTTTGGATTTAATGCGGTGGGCCAAGATACCTTGAACCTTCGGGAATCTATTCAGATAGCTCTTAAAAATAATCTTAGCTTAAAAAGTGAAAGATTAAGGGAAGAATATCTTGAAAAAATGATTGACACCTATAGAGACATTCCTCCAACAGAAATTTTGGGTGAATTTGGACAAATAAACAGTGCTTACAATGATTCCAGGTTTATCATTTCCCAATCGATTCATTTTCCGACTTTATATAAAAGACAAAAAGCCTTAAACATCGAGTCTTTTAAAGAGCAGGCATTCCAAATAGCTTTAAAGGAAAATGAATTAATCAGACAAGTTAAAGAGGTTTTTTTTCGGCTGGTACATCTTAAAGAAAAGGAAAAAATATTGTTAAGAACAGATACGATATATACTTCATTTTTAGAAAAGGCCATTTTTCGTTTCGAAAAGGGTGAATCTGATATACTGGAGAAAATATATGCAGAAACGGCCTTGGGTAAAATTCAAATGCAGTTGAAGTTCCTGCGCAGGGATTATGAAATGGAGAAGTTAAGATGGCAAGTTTTGCTGAATCAGGAATCTCCAATAGAACCCATTTATAGTTCTGCGAAATTATCTTTTATGGAAGCTATTCCAATACAGCAAATCCTTGAATCAAATCCGCAATTAAAGGTTTTGCAACAGCAAAAGGAAATCGCCAGTGCAACTACGCAGGTGGAGATAGCCAAAAAACTGCCGGACTTAACCGTTGCTTTCAGCAACGGAAGCATTCAAGGTATAGGTGCGGACGATAATTATTACAAAAAATCAAATCGATTTAATGCTTTGCAATTAGGAGTAGGTGTCCCTATTTTTCTGGGAGCACAAAAAGCAAAAATTAATGGTTCTAAAACAATGGAATTAGTGAGTGAAAATAATTATCAGGTTGCCGTTCAACAGCTTTCAAAGGACTATAAAATCCAGCTACAAGAATTCGAGAAAAATAAGGAAACGATTGCTTATTATGAAAACAGCGCCTTACCAAATGCTGAAAAAATGAAGAATGCGGCAAATCTTCAATATTCAACTGGGGAAATCAATTACTTGATCTGGGCTAATTTAATCCAAAATGCTATAACTACTGAAAGCGAATATTTAGACCTTGTACACGAATGGAATCGTATTATTATTCAACTTCAATTTTTATCAGCTAATTAAAATTTCATCATGAAAAAATATCATTATTTATATCTTATTCCCCTTCTTGTTTCTTTTTCGTGTAATACCGATAAAAAAGTGGAGACGGAACAAGCCTCAGCATTACCCGAAAATAGGGTGGAACTTACCGCCGAACAATTTAAAAATACGAAAATAGAAACGGGCGTTCTATCTCAAAAGGAGGTGTCAACCCTCCTAAAAATAAATGGAATTATTGAAGTTCCACCTCAAAACTTGATCTCAATAAGCGTTCCATTAGGTGGTTATATTCAATCTACTCATTTATTGGAGGGAATGCAAGTCAGGAAAGGGGAGGTTATTGCTACCATCGAAGATCAGCAATATATCCAGATCCAACAGGATTATCTTACGGCTAAAATACGGTTGAATGCCTTTGAAAAGGAATTTACACGTCAAAAGGAATTGAATGAAAACAAGGCGGGTAGCGACAAAGTATTTGAAAATGCACAATCGGACTATCTATCCCAAAAGGTTTTGGTCAAATCTTTGGCGGAAAAGTTAAAATTAATTGGCATTAATCCGGAAAAACTAAATGAAAATGGCCTTTCGCGAAGAATTAGTATTTTGTCACCTATCAATGGTTATGTTTCGAGGGTAAATACAAATATTGGCAAGTACGTTACGCCTGCTGACGTGTTATTTGATTTGGTAGATCCAGCAGATATTCACTTAGCTTTAAGCGTTTTCGAAAAAGATATCCACCAGCTATCTATCGGTCAAAAATTGGTTTCTTTTACAAATAGCGAGCCTGACAAAAAATATCATGCTAAAATCATATTGATTGGGAAAGATGTTTCTAAAGATAGGGTGGTTACTATTCATTGTCATTTTGACAAATACGAACCCTATTTAATTCCTGGCATGTATATGAATGCAGCGGTGGAGACGAAGGCTAAAACAGGCTATGTGATTCCCGACGACGGTCTCGTCCGATTTGAGGGGAAACATTACATATATGAAGTGATAGGGGATAAAGGTTATGAAATGAGAGAAGTTCTCACTCACGGTATTGAAGATGGGAATACTTTAATTACCTTTCAAGACAATTCAAGCCCTGTTGGAAGAACTTTTGTGACCAATGGTGCTTATACGCTGCTCATGAAAATGAAAAATATGGAGGAGGAATGACCAAAAGGCCGGTAAACTAACATATTTCAACTTTACTTCGATATAAAGTCAGGTTTCCTGGTTAGTATTATACTCATTTTCATTTCACAATATTGAGGCAGGCTGTATTTCCTGCCTCTATATTCTTTTCAAGTTTATTTTTTTAATCTGTAGCTTAAGGTCAGGTTAATTTGTCTTCTGACTTGTTGAAAATTGCCAACAGTATAAAAGTTGAAGCCTTCTGTAATATATCTGTTTCTTCGGGCATTTAGAATATCCAATATATTGAAAATTAGCGTTCCACGATCTTTGAACAACCTTTTACTTACAGAAAAATCAAAGAAATAGATGCTTTTTCTGATGCCCTGTGCGGTACGTTGCTTGCCCTCATAATTTCCCCTAAATTGAATATCCAAGCCTCCTTTTGGTGAAAATCTGGAAGTATGCCTTGCAAGGAATGAGCTAGTCTGAGCCGTGTAATCAGCTTGAATATTACTTCCATCAATGTCTGCATGGAAAAAATTGAGGTTAAAATCCATTTTCCACCAAGGTTTAAATCTGTAATCTGCTGTAAACTCCAGTCCAAAAGATTGCTCACCTAACAAATTAAAAGGACGAGTGACAGAAAATCCATCTTCGTTAACGGATCGAAGGCGATCGATTTTATCTACTGTTTTTCTAAAATAAAAGGTAGAAAAAAAGGTGCCTTTATCATAATACTTGATATGTCCCAATTCAAAGGCATCGGTAAATTCCGGATCTAAATCAGGATTACCACTGAAGAAGTTTCGCTGGTCTGAAAAAGTGACGTAAGGACTAAGGTCATTATAAACTGGTCGCCTGACCCTTCTGGAGTAACTTAACTGGAAGGCATTTTCCAAAGAAATATTATAAGTGAGGTGAGCACTTGGAAAAAGATTGGCATAATTTCTGGGATTTACCTCTTTTGTCTCTAAAAGGGTCGTTTTAACATCCGTATATTCTGCTCTCAAACCTGCTTGATAACTCCATTTTTTCGATTTATTTCCCAGAATAGAATAAGCGGCCAGGATATTTTCATTGTAAATGAAAATATTGTCAAGATCGGGCAAAGGGAAAAACTGGCCATCGGCATTCTTTTCCTTCACGATATAATCATTTTCCATATTCCGAAAACTAGTGCGGAATCCAGCTTCTATTTTACCCTCTTTAGCAAATGGTTTTGTGTAATCGAGTTGGAATAGATACTGCTTTTCAAATTCATCATTTAAGGAAGTCTGAACCAGGTCTTTCGATGAAATAAGAGAGCCAGAGGGTAGAAAACTGCTCTGGGTAAATAATTGGTCTGAGTTTTCCCAGTAATCCAGATAAGTAAAAGAAGTATTCAGCTCATGGCCTTTTTGCGGAAAACTCTTTTTATAGCTTAGAATTACTTCAGAATTTGGTTCTTGCTCCGTTTCATCCTGTCTCCTCAGAGAATAACCCATATAATTATTGAGACTATTCTTATAATCCTCATACCGGATATCCGTAATTCTGTGGGCATCACTTCTACGCCAGATATAGGAAAGAGTCAAAAAACTTTTTTCGTTAAAAAAATAATCCAGTCCAGCCCGGATATTATTATTCAAACCATAAACGGTACCCGCATTTGTTTGAGACAAAATGGAAGTAAGGGTATCAGAATAAACCTCCTGATATAAGGTACCTTCGGATGGATTAATTCTTCTACTCAGGCCATAATTAACAAACCAGTTAATATTTTTCTTCCTATAATTTAGATTGGTGGTAAATCCCAAATTGGTTGGAGTTCCCCCAATCAATTCAAAAGAACCATTAAACCCTTGATTATTATCCTTTTTCAAAATTATATTGATAACCCCGGCCATACCCTCTGCTTCATACCTTGCGGAAGGATTTGTAATGACCTCCACTCTTTCCACCATGTTTGCTGGTAATTGCCTTAATCCGCTACTTCCTTTGAAACTGACTAGGCCGGAAGGTTTTCCGTCAATCAATATTCTTACATTGGCAGAACCTCTTAATCTGACATTTCCTTCGGGATCTACAGCGATGGAAGGCAGGTTTAGAAGAATATCAGAGGCACTTCCACCAGCATTTGCGAGATCTTTTCCGACATTGAATATTCGTTTATCCAGGGACAACTGCATCACTGTTTTTTCGCCCTGAACAACAATTTCATCCAGGGTATTAGCTTGAATGGACATGGAAATCTTACCGAGATCTTTGGTCAGATTATCTTTTGAAATGACAAACAGATCACTTTTATAATTACCATAACCCATAAATTCAACGAGAGCATAATAACTTCCGAAAGATAATGTAATATTGAACTTACCATTTTCATCGGAAAGGCTTCCTTCCACCAGACTATCTTTTTGGGTATAGATGGAAATAGTGGCAAAAGGCATGGATTCATCGTTGCCTGAGGTTACCAAAATACCTGTCAGCTTTCCTTTTCCCGTGAATTGCTGACTAAAAAGAGGATGAATAAAAAGGCATAGAGCGATAATATAGAAAAAACGAAAAGGCATGCGATGTAGGCTTGAAATGTGTTGTTAGAAAATGGTAGAATAAGGTGGAAAGAGTCTTTTATTTGGAAACTTTCTTCATTTCATCAAATAGTGTAATAAAACATTCCGCAGACGACTTCACTTTGGAAGAATTATCGGTGGAAGGAGAACCTTTAAAATCATCCATTTCTTTCTGAAAGGATTCAAAACTAGTCCAAACCGTTTGAATCATTCCTGAATATCTGGGTTTCATAGCAGCTGTGGCTCCTGCCCTATAATCCAGGATTTGGTGTAGTTGAGCCACGGCTACTTCAGGTGTTCTCCAGGGGCAGGTTAGGACATTAAATCCTTTCATAGCAAAATAAACGGCGGTTGGGTCAGGTCTTTCATAATGCCAGTCACAAATGACCACATCTTTATAAAGGAGATCAACAGCGCGAAAAGTTTGATTATAACTTCCCTCCCATTCACCAATACCAGTGGTCTTTCCATCGATCAACCGATCTCCCCAAATCCAAAGCTTTCTATTAGACAGAGCCAGATGATTTCTTATTTTATTTACTTCTCCAGCAAAAAGTTCTGCTTTATCCCTTCCCTGACATCTTGGGCATTTATCGTCGCCAAGATAAAACACCTCGTCCATGCCGGCGTGAAAATCAGTGGATTCGAAGGCAGTACAAATTTCATCTACAAGGCTGAAAACGATATTATGAACATCGGGATGTAAGGGGCAATAACTCTTACAATAGAGGCCATCAGGATTTGGCCATACATACTTTTCCGGCATTTTGACATGAGGCGTTTCATCAAAATGGGGATATTGGACGAGAAGATTGTAGGTTTTAGTGGCCCAACTCTGGTGGCCCAAAAGATTAATTTGAGGAATCAGATTTATTTTATGTTTACGACAAACTGCCACTAACTTTTTCACCTCCGCATCAGACAAAGCGATACTATCTCTTAGGTTCGGGTATTTTTTGAATTGGTAGTTAAAGTCCACCCTTAAAATCAGGGTATTTACTTTTCTGGAAGCTAATTCCTCTTCTATAAAGCGAACAAATTTATCTACCTGATTAGATTTTGGCGCCGCGATACAAAAACCTCTTACGGGGATTAAAGTATCTAGTCTGGTTTGACAAAAAAGGGTATTTGTCAATAAAAAAGCAAAAACGAAAGATAGGGTTTTCATACAATCCGAGTTTGAGGAAAAATACCTTTAAGATAAGAAAAGGAATGGAAATAAAGATAAGTGCTTATAAAAAGCCTTAACAAATTCTGGGTAGTTGTTCGTCGGGCAGTCAATTTAAGAGGGAGCTACCGATAGTGCTTTTAAAGATAACTTTTAGTTTAGTTTGTTATCTTTATGGGGTAACATTTTCATTGAACCTTATTCCTGATTGCCATGCTTAGAATTTATCTGATTGGTTGGGTCATTTTGTTTTCTGCCATCATCTTGAATGTTGTCATCCAACGTTTTGGCATTATGGGTTGGTATGAGTTTCTGAATAAATTACAGGCTATAGGTAAAGTTACCTTTACGAACATGTATGTTGTGGATTATTTGTGGCTTTTTATTGGTTATCCGCTGTGTTTGGGTTTTTCCTACTACCTGGGAGAAAAGTTGTATGAATTATTGATATCTGTCAAATAGAATGATGATTCGATATCGTTTGGGATATTTACATATCCTCCAGGGAAAGGCATAAAGTCTCAATAGTGTAATTTGGCAGTACTTTATTTTTCAGGTGTTCCACTTTAGCCAGGAATAGTTCTTCCTTAAAGTTTTTTTTGTTTCGTTTAACTTCAACAGCTATGGCCTTGTTTTTTTCTAAATCAAGCGCCACAATATCAATTTCATTCTGAGCCCCTTTTGGTTCCCACCAGGAACCAATGGCTCGGTATTTCATACTTTCAGCAAATTTTTGTTTAAAATAGGTTTCGAGTATTTTTCCTGAATAAGTTGAATAATCGTTTTTAATGATTGATTTTAATCCGTCGAAGTTTTTTATTTCAATCAAAGAACGATGTCGGTCAAAATAATTAAACCAAAAACGGAGGAAGTTGTCCTGAATTTCGTACCGTACTGTTTGTGAACCCTCTTTTGCTAACAGGGGGCGTAGCCTGACAATGATATTATAGTCACCAATAAGTCGTTTTATATGGCCGCCAATATTTTTATCGCCAAGTGCTGCCTCAATGGTTGGTTGTGTATTAATGCCACCGGAGATTGCACTTAAAATAGAGAAATAGGTTGCAAAATTTTTACCAAACTCTTCAATAAGTAAATGTTTTCCTTCCTCGGTAAAGGAGGAATTTTGTCGAATCATGAAATGAATCATTTCATCAACTGATAAGGTCACATTTTCGCAAAATAACTCTACATATTTGGGTACACCTCCGGTAAAGGCGTATAAAGCTAAAAGGTCATCATTAGTGTATTGTGGGTGAAAGTCTTTCATTATATCCTTAAGCGTAGTCAAATCGAAAGCTGAAAGTTTGATGATATTGTCCGCTCTTCCAAATAATGGTTCTTTTGAATGTTGAAAAATTCTTTGCATTAAGGAATAGACAGAACCACAAACAACCAGATTCATTTTTGTTTTATGTCTGTATTGATCCCAGATGTTTTGCATATCGCTATAAATGGAAGCATTAATGTTATAGAATTCCTGAAACTCGTCAATAATCAGATTAAAAGGTCTGTTTTCAGCTTTTTCCATAAGAAAATGGAATAAGGAACGAAAAGATTTTATTTCTACTGGCACATAACAATCAAGGGACTTAGAGATGTTAGCATTAAATTCGGCACAAATGGAGGCTTCGCTTTTCCGGCCTACAAAAAGATAAACCCATGGTGTACCATCTATAGCATTCATGACGAGGCTTGTTTTTCCAATGCGTCTTCTGCCAGTAATCACTGTTAATCGGGAATGATCTTCAAATGATAATTTCTGAATCCGTCGAAGCTCAACTAATTCGCTTGTCCTATTGTAAAATTTCACCTTATTGGCATTTAGTAACGGCCGTTACGGTAACGGTGGTTACAAAAGTAAGCTATGTTTGGTTAAAATGACAAAAAAATTGATAAGTATCTCTCTTTTTTATTAATACAACATATTATTTGCTTATCTTAACCTTATTAACACCTAAATGCTGAAATAAATGAAAGAATCGACAGAAAAATCAAGAAGAGATTTTATAAAGACAGCTTCAAAAGGAGTACTTTTTGCAGCTGTTGCACCTACTGCTTTACATTCGGCAGTAGAAATGCCAACCGTTATTCCCCAAAAAGCTTTCGGGGCAAATGAACGAATAAGAATTGCTGTTTTAGGTCTGAACAGTAGAGGTCAAAACCATGTCGATGAGTTAATGGCTCTTGCCACGAAATCGAATGTGGAAATTGTCATGTTTTGTGATCCTGACATGGAGGTTCTTCAAAGACGTGCCAATGAATTTAAAACCAAACATGGTAAAACCGTTTTAATTGAACAGGATTTCAGAAAAGCTTATGATGATAAGACGATTGATGCGGTGACCATTGCTTCACCTAATCACTGGCACGCGTTACAGGCAATTTGGGCTTGTCAGGCAGGAAAAGATGTGTATGTTGAAAAACCTGCTACCCATAATTTATTTGAAGGCAGGAAAATGATTGAGGCTGCTTATAAATATAACAGGATTGTACAACATGGCGTTCAATTAAGGAGTTCTATCGCTATAAGAGAGGCCGTCAAACATTTACAGGACGGATTGATTGGCAATGTTTATATGGCGAGAGGATTGGTGTTCAGACAAAGGGCCGATATTGGAAATAAAGGTATTTCGCAAACTCCCTCTACGTTAAATTACGATTTATGGTGCGGACCTGCTCCGATGCGTCCTTTCTCTAAAAATTATGTTCATTATAATTGGCATTGGCATTGGGATTATGGCAACGGGGATGTTGGAAATCAGGGGGTACACGAAACAGATTTATGTATGTGGGGCTTAGGTGTTGATAAGTTGCCGGAAAGGATAACATCGATGGGGGGTAAATTTTTATGGGACGATTGTAAAGAAGTTCCTGAGGTTTTAACCTCGATTTATCACTATCCAAAAGAGAAAAAAATCATTCAGTTTGAGGTTAGGCACTGGCATACCAATCTGGAAGGAGGTGCAGGCGTTGGTAATATTTTTTATGGCGATAAGGGATATATGGTCATAAAAGGTTACGGAACTTATGAGACTTTTCTTGGAAAAAATAATGAAAAGGGTCCTAGCAGATCAGAAAAAGGAGAACTTGGGTTGCATTTTGAAAATTGGATAGAGGCCATAAGAGCAAGGGATATGAGTATCCAAAATGGACCAGTACAATCAGGCCATTTAGCTTCGGGTCTGGCTCATTTGGGTAATATATCTTATCGATTGGGACGGCAGCTTGAATTTGACCCTATTGCGGAAAGATTTATCGGCGAAGGAGAGAATGAGGCCAATGCAATGACATCAAGAAATTACAGAGCACCGTATATTGTACCGGAAATCATATAAACGTGAACGAAATTTTAACAAAAGCAGAATTAAAAGCCCATTTATTGAAATCAATTACTGATTTCAATAGCCTGGTTGAATCATTGCATAAACAGGAATTCGAAAGGCAACCGGGAGGTAAATGGTCAGCTGGGCAGGATTTAAATCACCTGGTAAAATCGAACCGTACGTTTGGTTTGGTATTTAGCTTACCCCTGTTTTTATTGAATTTCATGTATGGAAAAGCGAACAGACCAAGTAGAAGCTTGTCGGCATTAAAAACGAAATATGCTGAAAAGGCAAATAATTCAGGCCTGCAAGCCCCCGGTTATTTAAAACCAGGCAAGATATACGCAGAGGAAATGGAGGTTTGGATTCGCAAACTTAATGCTTCAGGTGAATATTTGTTAAAATGCCTGGATAAGTATTCTGAGACAACTTTAGACGAAAATACAATGGGTCATCCTTTATTTGGAAAAGTTACTGTGCGTGAAATGTTTATGAGTATTTTCATGCACATATATCATCATCATGCTATACTTCTCAAAAAATTAGGAAAGTCAGCGTAAGATTATTCCAGCAAAGCTCTAAAATAGGCGTTTATATCATACTTTAAGTAGGGTGATATAGACGCTTGTTTTTGAGGAATATATTTAGCCAGGTTTTTTGCTTTGGCATTATTTTCCTTATTAAAAACCAGATTATTCCATTCATTAGGGTCTTTAATCAGGTTATACAATTCCTGAGATTTATCTTCATACTGAATTAACTGGTGGTTATCTTTTACGACTGACACATTGTTAGGTCCGTAAAAGGTCAGCGCAGGGTGTGGCCATTTTTTAGATTGTGGCTGTTGAATTAATGGAAGTAGGGAGTGTCCGTCATTATCCTTATTTTGAGCAATGCCAGCCAAATCAAGAATCGTAGGATAAATATCAACGAGTTGAACGGGAGCGTCACATTTTTTTCCTGCTGAAGTATTTGCCGCTGTTTTAATGATTAACACCGACTGGATGTCTTTTTTCCAAAGCGCCTGTTTTGCAAATCTATCTTTTTCCCCCAGATGATAACCATGATCAGATAGTAAAATGATGTGGGTATTGCCAGCATATTTACTGTTATTTAAAGCATCAAGTATTTTACCTATTTGAGCATCCGCAAAATGTACACAAGCCAAATAAGCCTGAATTACTTCATTCCATCGACCTTGCTCCAGGAGTTCCTTCGTTGTAGGCATCATAGGAGCGGAAGAAATTTGAATACCTAAAGGAGGGATATCATCCATATCATTTGGCAAATAGGGAGGAAAGGATAAGTTGTTTTTTGGAAAAATGTCATACCATTTTTGAGGAACATACCATGGAACATGAGGGCGAACGAGCCCAACGGCTAAAAAAAACGGCTTATCCTGGGTTTTATTTAGTTGATTAATAGCCCATTCAGCAGAAAAAACATCGGGCATTTCCTCATCCTTTATAGGGAAAGCGCCCCAATCGGTAGAAGTACCTTTTGGTTTGCCATACCAAAGTGGATCATAATTCATACGATCCTTCGGACTGGGACCATATTTACCAGACCAACCACCAAATAAATCAAATACTTTAGCATCGTCCCCGTTATGGAAAAGTTTTCCAACACCTAGTGTTTGATATCCAAATTTTTCCATATAGTCGGGCAGCATAACAGAAGCAGCAGAAACGGCATTACTTTTCTTTAGATCCTTATCGGGTATTTGAAGATAATTTCCAGTTGTTGATGGATACATACCAGAAAATAAAGCCGCCCTTGAAGGGGCACAAATGGGAGCCTGACAATAAGCCTGGGAAAATACGATACCCTGACTGGCCAGTTTATTCAGATTGGGAGTAAGGGTTTGGGGATGACCTTTGAGCGGTTCAATCCAGTCGTTCAGATCATCCACAATAATGACCAAAAAATTTGGCTTTTCCTGTGCCAATATATATGCAGGTTTAACCGACAGAATCAAAGAAAAGAATAAAAGAAGACCCTTCATAGATGTAGTTTATTTTAATTGGATTTTTTTCTTAAATATAGTATTAACTCGGTGAAAATACCCAAATAAAGACCCAATAACATTTTTCACCCCCTAAAAGTAGATTTTTATAACACTGACAAATCCTTTATTTGCAATAGATAAAGTGGAAAAGTAAATTTCTTTAAAAATTAAAGTTTAGTCTATGTGGTTTAAAGTTGGCATTCTTTTTGTTTTGTCCTATTTGATTATTGGAACTAATTCAGGCTATAGTCAAAACAATCTGGTAAAGGGAAAGGTACTGGATGCGGAAATGAATTCACCATTGCCAGGTGCAAATGTATTTTTAAAGGGCAATTCCACCATCGGTGCAACGACTGATCTGGATGGGAATTTTCTGATTAAAATACCTCCTGGAGATCAAATTTTAGTCTTTTCATACTTAGGATTTAAAGATCTGGAAAAGGAGATTAAAGGAGGAAAGGATGAAAATACTTCTTTAGTTATAAAAATGGAATCGGATGCTGTGATGGGTCAGGAGGTAGTGATTACTGGTCAGTTATTAGGACAGGCAAAAGCGATTAATCAACAATTAAGTGCAGAATCTATTGCAAACATCGTTTCCTCTGACAGAATTCAGGAATTACCTGATGTAAATGCCGCTGAAGCCATTGCCAGACTTCCAGGTGTTGCCATAAACAGAAGCGGAGGAGAAGGAACTAAGATTGTTATCAGGGGATTAGAACCAAAATTTAATGCCATAACGGTAAATGGGGTTAGAATGCCAGCCAATTCGGCCAATGACAGATCTGTTGACTTGTCATTGATTTCACCTGAGATGTTGGACGGCATTGAAGTTTTTAAATCTCCTTTACCAGATATGGACGGGGAAGCGATAGGTGGAACGGTCAATTTAAAACTTAGAAAGGCACCCTCTGGATTAAAAATGCTGGGTAAGTTGTTAGGTGGCTATAATAATTTAAATAATGACCTTAAAGATTATAAAGGTGTATTTCAGATAAGTGACCGTGTTTTTAATAAAAATTTGGGCATTGTTGCACAAGGAAGTGCAGAAAGATTTAACAGAGGGGGAGATATTGTCAGTTATTCCTGGAGACAGGGAAGAACTGATCCAGCTACGGGGAATACCGCCATTGACGGAAATACTTTGGCTTTTGAAGACGGCCGCGAGATTAGAGAGAGGTTAAACGGTAGTGTAAATCTTGATTATACCTTGAAAAAGCATACTTTTTCTCTATTCGGAATATATAGTCAAACAGACAGGAATCAATTTAGCCTTAGAAATTCTTATAATCCTATTACTTCCAGTATCAATTATGTAAGTTCTGCCACGGATAATTCATTGAAAATGAATTCTGTTGCTTTGAGTGCAACGCATCCAGTAGGCAAATTATTGATTGACTGGAGTTTGTCCAATGCAGTTACGTTAGGAAAAACGCCTTATGATTTTTCCATGAGATTTGTGGATGAGGTAAATCAATTTGACGCCGACCTAAATAGAATGGGACACCCCCGGACCTTTTTTGATGCCGCCAATCCAGATTTGAATTCTTCCTTTTTAAGGAGTAACGATTATGTGAACAGTCAGACAAAAGAAAATGCTAAAACAGCTTTTGTCAATTTTAAATTACCTATTTCCATTGGTAAATGGTTAGGCGGTTATCTAAAAGCCGGAGGTAAATACTACTCAAGTGACCGTGATAGGAATTACGATTTACTTTCTGAGGGATTTTATTATTTAGGGTCTGCGGAAGCCAGACGAGCGGCTACCCAGTACAAAGAATCCTTGATTTATTCTTCATTAAATGGTAACCTCATAAGTATTAAAAACTTTTTGGAAGTCGATAACAATCAAGAAAATTTCTATGGGGAAAATGGAGAGCCTATCAATTTTGATGCGAAGATCTCTCCTGAAATAATGCGTAAATGGTTTGATGCTCAATTACCTATTTTAAATAAAGACCGTAGTGGTATAGTTAATAATTACAAGTTAAAAGAAACGGTATCAGCTGCCTATGCTATGATTAAGTTGGAAATTGGTAAAAAATTAACCATTATTCCTGGTTTCCGCTACGAATATTCCGATAATACGTACAGCGCTGGATTTACCAATGTGAGTGGAAGATATGGTGTGAATGGTGAGTATAAAGACACTACCACTTATAGGAAGTACGGTGAATTCTTGCCCCATTTACATATAAAACTTCAACCATTATCCTGGTTGGATATCAGAGGTTCAATGGCTGCAACTTTGGCAAGACCTGATTATAATTTCATAACACCGAGGGCTTTGATTGATGATAACGATACTAACATCAATGCAGGTAATCCAAATTTAGAGCATGCGAAAGCAATGAATTACGATTTGAATGTATCAGCTTATAAAGGCGGATTAGGATTAATAACATTTGGAGTATTTTATAAAGATGTCAAAAATATCTTTGTTCCCTGGAACATTCAATTGACAGATAAGGCTATGGCCGCAGCGAATGGTTGGGCTGGTTATTCTGGATATGAGTTGAACTCCTACACCAATCTGCCAAAATCGAGTGTTTGGGGTTATGAAGCGGACATACAGACGAATCTTAGTTTTTTACCCAAGCCGTTTAATGGAGTGGTATTTAACTTAAATTATTCCAGATTATATTCTGAGACGGAGGTATTCTTCCTGACTTCGGAAACCGTTTTAATAAGACCTTTCCCGCCTATTTTTCAAACGACTTATACGAGTCAGGTTAGAAAGGTAAATATGCCTAGTCAGGCACCACATATTTTTAATATGAGTGTTGGTTATGATTTGAAATCATTTTCAGCCAGGGTATCCGCTGTATTTCAGGGAACAAAGCCAAGTAGTTATTCTCTGAATAAAGATTTTGATAGGTTCAATCTTCAATTTTGGCGTTGGGATGCCTCTATCAGACAGGGTATAGGAAGTAACTGGAGCTTATTTTTAAATCTCAATAATTTCAGTAATCAGCAGGATATTTCCTTCACCAGAAATATTGAATACCTTAATTCTATACAAACTTATGGTTTTACAGGAACCGTTGGCTTCCAATATAGGCTTTGATTTTTTTAATTACACAAAACGGATTTTTATGAAAAAAACAGTACCAATTTTATTTTTATTAGCATTCACGCTATATTCATCGAGCATTTTTGCTCAAAGAATTGTGGTGATTGATCCAAGCACGGATTTAACGAAACTAAAGGATATTTATCCGGTTATAATGGGCGACACGCTGGCGGGCGGCGTTAGAAAAGATGTAAATACCATTTATAAGTTGAAAAATGGATCTGTTTATGTTTTGTCTGCCCCTTTGGTCAATAAATCGAACTGGACTTTGCATATTGAAGCCACTGATTTGGCTAATGTAAAGGAAAAACCTTACTTAACCCGTATTCCCAATGCATCGGGAGCTTATCCTAATTATATTCTTTCCGAAGGAAATTTAACTTTGAAGAATTTATGGATGGTTACCGGAGAGAGAGGTCCTGGACAAGAACATCACAATGCAAAGTTCATTATTTCAGGTGCCAATACCCGGGTAATCATTGACAATTGTATCATAGAGAAAGACAGAGGTGGATTGGTTCGTCTGGGAGCTAACAATACCAAAGTTTATGTGACCAATTGTCAATTAAGGAATGGCGGGAATAGGAAAATTTTCCAGGGAAATGGCAGGGCTGTTGATGCCAGAACCTTTTATTTTGACACCTTAATTGTCAAAAATACACTTATGCACAATTTGGTGGACAGGGTATTCAGATCAATGGGTGCTACAGCACGACATAATTACCTTGAATTTGACCAAAATACCGCTTTTAATATTGGTGGACGTCACGGCTCTTTTCAATTTGGAAAGGTGAAAGAAGTTAAATTCACTAATAATTTACTGATAAACCCATTAATGATGGGTTCTGTTAAATCACAATTACAAGAACAAACCCAACCTGACAAAGAAGCAAAGAAAATCTTTACCATAGATACTCTTTATTCAGATGCTAAATTTACTTTTGCCAGTAACAATATTTTCTTTACAGAAGATATGTTAAATATTTTTAATGCAAATGATACGGTTGACAGACCAGCTGTTTACTCGAAGTTGTTGCTTGACAAACTAGGTAGCTCAGCGGCATCTACTTATTTTGAGGAACCATTAAAATTGAATAATGTTCCAATGAATATCACTCAATTCATCATTGATATTTACAAGGATATTACCTCAAAAAATATGTTCGATTTTATTGTTGAGGATATAACCTATAAAGGCACTCCTTATGATTTTGGTAATCTTTTTGACTTTTCAAAATTAGATCCATGTTTTCCTTCTACAACCAAGTCTGCCAAAGCAAGTACGACGGGCGGTCCAATTGGAGTTTTAAACTTTTGTGCCGTGGCTACTTCCAATGAAGAATTGGCTTGGAATAATTGGTTAAAATTATCCATTAATCCAAATCCAATATCAGGAAGTGGTTTCATTGAATATGAATTACCAGCGGCAACACAGGTTGATTTATCTATCTATAACCTAATGGGGCAGAGAATATTGAATATTGTGAATCAAAGACAAGATGCAGGTTCACATAAGGTTAACTTTTCTATTCCAACACAATTTAGTGCTGGTATGTATATTGGTAGATTAGTAACTGAAAAAGGAACTATGTCTTCGCAAATTATAGTTCGTTAATATTTTGAATTATATGAAAGAGAATGCAATTTTACTGTATTCTCTTTCATAAACATCCTTTACCACATGTATTTAAAATTTAGTTCGCCTGTATTTTATGGGCTTGGCACTTTTTTTGCCTTGATGATAGGCTTTTTATGGGTTCATCCAATAAAAAGCAATTGGGTAGAAAAGGAATTAAACCGTATTTATGATAAAGCGGTGAGGGAATTACCCAACCATACACCAGATTCATTAAACTTTCCTAGAACGCTTAATGTAGATGGTAGTCTAATGAACACGCATTCCGGTAGTTGGACCAGTGGCTTTTATCCAGGTATATTATGGCAACTGTATGACTACAAGAATAATAGTAAATTGAAAGAAGCTGCTGAAGGTTGGGGAAAATATCTGGAAAAGGAAAAGCTGGATAAAAAAACCCATGACTTAGGTTTTAAAATATATTGTAGTTTTGGTAATGCGTACGAATTTACCAAAAATGAAAATTATAAGGCCATCATACTTCAGGCAGCAAAAACATTGAGCTCCCGATATAATCCTAAAGTTGGTCTCATCCGTTCCTGGGATCATCATAAGGATGTCTGGGATTTTCCTGTGATTATTGATAATTTAATGAATTTAGAATTGCTTTTTAGAGCAACCACCTGGACGGGGGATTCCAGCTATTACAAAATAGCTTATTCTCATGCTTTCCTTACCATGAAAAATCATTACAGGCCGGATATCAGTTGTTTTCATGTGGTTGATTATAATCCAAATACAGGAGCCATTCAAAAAAAAGTTACCCATCAGGGTGCATCTGACGAATCTGCCTGGGCAAGAGGACAAGCCTGGGGATTGTATGGTTACACCATGATATATCGGGAAACTAAGGACCCACAGTTTTTAAATTTTGCCCATAAAATTGCCGATTATATTTTTTCGCATCCAAATATGCCCATAGATTTAATCCCCTATTGGGATTTTAACGCACCCAATATTCCAAATGAGGAAAGGGATGTTTCTGCCGCAACTATTTTAGCTTCCGGGTTGCTGGAATTAGCCGAATTAGATAAATCAAAAGCAAAGAAATATCGTTCTTATGCGGATAAAATTTTAGAAAATTTGCAAAACGAAAAGTACAAGACCAATCAATCTCCTTTCTTTTTACAACACAGTGTTGGAGGTAAACCTAATAAAGCGGAAATTGATGTCCCTATCATTTACGCCGATTATTACTATGTTGAGGCATTAAAAAGGAAACTTTCTTATAAAAGGTAAAGCCGATTTCTTCAGACTTTTTTTGTAAATTTCCTATTTGGTAGTTAAACCTAGTGATGGGAAAATTATTGGCCTTCATTTTTTGCTTCTTATTCTTACACGCTTTAGGTTATAGTCAGATAACTTTTAGAAGGTTAAGTGTGCAAGAAGGGATTTCAAATAGCTCCGTTATTGCTGTCACGCAAGATAATGATCACTTTTTATGGTTTGGAACCAGAGATGGTTTAAATAGGTTTGATGGTTATAATATACAGATTTTTAGAAAAGATAGGGGTAATCCCAACAGCCTGTTATTTGATGATATCCGTCTTCTTTATTTTGATCCCCTGCTAAAAACCATCTGGGCAGGTTCAACAAAAGGATTAAGCCGATTCATTTCAGAAAAAAATGAATTCCATAACTATCATTTCAATCCAACAAAAGTTAATGATATTTCAGAATATTATATACAGGCTTTACTTAGAGACAGTAATGGTAATTTATGGGTTGGTGTACCTGATGGTCTATATTTGTTCAATGCAACGAAGGATAAATTCGAAAAGCAATCCATTAGATATCAGGGGAATCCACTAAATATTTTATCCATACATGAAGATAAAGGTAAAAAGATATGGATTGGAACGAATGCAGGTTTGTTTCAACTGAAATATGGATTGAATAAACAGGTTGACCTGAAGGAAGTTTATATTCCAGAGGTTCCTGGTGTCAAATCGCTGAAGAGCCAAGCCATATATGCTATTCAAAGTGATCTTCAACAGCAGTTGTGGTTAGGAACCCATGGGGAAGGTTTGTACAAATGGCACACCTTGACAAATAAAATGGTGCAATACAAGCATATTGAGAAGGATTCAAGATCTTTAAGCAACAATATGATAAGGAGTATTGCGGTACATCCAAATGGACAAATATGGGTGGGTACTTTTGTTGGTTTAAATCAGTTTGATCCTGTAAGAAATAATTTTAAGGCTATTGTAGCAGATGAAAAAAATCAATCTAATTTAAGCAGTAGTTCCATTTGGTCTGTATTTTTCGATAAAAAGGGAAGTCTGTGGGTGGGCACCTTTTACGGGGGTGTTAATTTTTATGATCCGGGTATAAAACGGTTTCAAAATTATGTACATATTCCTGAAAGGAATAGTCTGAGTCACAATGTGGTCAGTGCCATTAAAGAGGATAAAAATGGGAATTTTTGGATTGGAACAGAAGGTGGCGGTCTTAATTATTTTGAAAAAGGGAGGCAAACGTTTGTAAATTATTTTCATTCCCCTCTGAAAACGAACACCTTAAGTGGAAATAATATAAAAGCTTTGTATTATGAAAAAAACCAGCTTTGGATAGGAACCTATAATGCAGGACTTGATAATTATGATGTAGATAAAAAATCCTTTACCAATTATGGAAAGGGAGAAAGAGGATGGGATAGGTTTTCAAGTTTAAACGTTTATTCCTTATTAAAAATAAAAAATCTAATCTATGTATTAACTTATGGTGGGGGCTTAAATGTATTGGATATTGGAAATAAAAAAATTACACAAATTCAACATGACCCGAAAAGACAGGAAAGCTTAAGTAATAATCTGGGAAGGATCCTTATCAGGGATAAGATGGGAAATGTATGGATTGGAACGGAAGACGGGTTAAATCTACTCTCAAAGGAAAATATAGAAAAGGGGAATTATACTTTTAAAAGGTATTTAGATGGGTATAATATTGCTTCCTTATATGAAGATAGTAAGGGAAATATTTGGATTGGCACTTTTTCAAATGGTCTCATTTATAAAAATAATCAATCCTTTAATTATTTTACTGAAAAGGAAGGCTTAGCGGGACATACTATTTTTACCATCCTTGAGGATAAGCGGGGGGAAATATGGTTGGGTACAAATCAAGGGATTTCCAGATGTAATGTGGAGCGGAAATCTTTTCTTAATTATAACAGTAGTGATGGTCTCCAAAACCTGGAATTCAACTATAATGCTGGATTAATGGAGTCAAAAACAGGAAGTTTACTTTTTGGAGGCAAGAATGGGTTCACCTTGTTTCAACCTTCCAATTTAAAGACCAATAAGTATATACCTAAAGTTGCCCTTACCAGGTTGATTGTGAATAATCGGGAAGTAAAAGTTGGAGCTAAGGATGGAATCCTATCCAAAGCTTTAAATCAAATGGATCTTATTACTTTTAAACATAATCAGGCAAATTTCACGTTACAATTTTCGGCGCTGGATTATTTGAATCCCCAGAAAAACCATTATGCCATCAAATTGGAAGGGTTGGACAAATATTGGCAATATATTGTTGGTAGTCATGAAGTTACCTACACCCTTCAAAAACCGGGCGGCTATTTATTTCGATTAAAGGGAGGGAATAATGATGGTATCTGGAATCCTAAAGAAAAAGTGATAACCATAAAAGTTTTACCGTCACCATGGCTTAGTTTACCTGCCTATTTGGTGTATTTCTCGTTGTTCGCTATAGCCTTATTTATAGGATACCGATTTATAGTTTTGAACCATACCTTAGCATTGGAACAGGTGGAAAAAGGAAAGCAATCTGAAATTCATCAGATGAAACTTAGGTTTTTCACGAATATTACCCATGAATTAAGGACGCCCCTGTCTCTGATTCTAGGACCCTTAGAAGAATTACTCGATAGTAATAAGGAGAATAAAAAGAATTTTGGTCCTTTAAAAACAGCGCATAGGAATGCAGTACGATTATTAAACCTGGTAAATCAGTTATTAACTTTCAGGAAACTCGAAAGGGATCATGAAGAAATGAACATAGAGGAAACGGATATTATTTCCTTTTTAAGGGATATTTCTGATTCATTCAAGGATGAGATGAGATTACATCATATAGATTTTAAGATAACGTATGATTTTTCGCCATTTCCAGTATTCATGGACAGGGATAAAATGGAAAAAGTATTTTATAATCTACTTTCTAATGCTTTTAAATTTACACCCGAGGGGGGGAATATTTCCATTGTCATAGCTAAAAAAGAGGAAACTGTAAGTTGTATATTCAAAGATAGTGGCATTGGGATAGAGCCTGAATTTCAGAATGAAATTTTCAGGAGGTTCTATGAAAAGGATAATCATCATCCATCTTTACGCGTCCAAAATGAGGGTACAGGTATTGGCTTAGCGCTTTCGTTACAGATGGTGAAGCTACATAAAGGGGAAATAAAGGTAGAAAGTGAACCTAATAAGGGAGCCTCTTTTGAAGTTACCTTTCCAATAAATTTAAATCTGGTAGCTCAAGAGATAAGTGTAAAGCAGAATGGGACGGACACTAGAAAGGGGATAAAAATGAATGAAATGGAACAATCTCCGTCCTGGGAAGATTGGTCAGAAGTTCAGGTTGCATCGGATTCTTTACTAAATACCCAGTCCTTTCATTTTTTGCTTATAGATGATAATGAGGAAATTATAGATTATTTGAGTACCATTTTCCCGCCGACCATTTTCCTCTCCAGAGCAACAGATGGGAAGAGTGGATTTGAAAAAGCGTTATTATTACAACCGGATCTAATAATAAGTGATGTTATGATGCCTGGTATGGATGGATTTCAGTTAAGTTACCAATTAAGAGCAAATTTTGAAACCAGCCATATACCCATTATCCTTCTTACGGCACAATCTGATTTTTCCTTTAAATTAGAGGGATTAAAAACGGGTGCCGATGAATATTTGACTAAGCCCTTTCACCCAAAGGAATTATTTATTCGGGTTGAAAATATTTTAAGAAATAGAGGGTTCAGCCGTCAAAAATTCAAGGAAAAGGAAATTTTAGAACCTTCGGAAATCACTTTTACTTCAGCAGATGAGACATTGATTCAAAATGCTATAGCGTTAGTTGAAAAAAATATGGATTTTCCTGAATATTCTGTGGATCAGTTCGCACAGGATCTGGCGGTAAGCCGACCTTCTCTTTTTAATAAAATGAGGGCATTAACTGGGGAGACACCCAAAAACTTTATCAAGATAATCAGATTGAAGAGAGCCGCTCAATTATTGAAAACGGGTAAACTTTCTGTAAGTGAGGTTTGCTATATGACAGGATTTAGAGATCCAAAATATTTTAACAAGTGTTTTCAAAAGCAGTACAATCAAAGCCCTTCAGAATATAAGGCAAATTTCCAATAAAACTTTTTTACCCTGTTTTATAGATTTTCCTTTCATTAATAATGCTTACATAGCATGTTAAATGCCATTTAATCCTAAAAAATGATTACAATACTAAAGTATCTGTTTCTTTTTGTGCCTACTGTGCTTTTAGGTCAAACATATTATTCAAGCATAATCTATCCGGATTCATCCGGACAATTGATGTATCATGCGGATAAGGAAAATAATTATATTCCAAATTTCAGTCACGCTGGGTATCGTGGTGGTGGAGTTCCTCTTCCCGAGGTAAGTATTAAAAAAACAATACAACCTGTTTCAGGGGACAATACCCAGCATATCCAAAAAGCATTGGATGAAATGGTTGCCTTACCCTTGGACCAAAAAGGCATTAGAGGAGCCTTGCTTTTGAAGGCGGGTAAATATACTATAGCCGGAACCATAAGAATAAAAGCAAGTGGCATCATTCTTAGAGGTGAAGGTGATGGGGAAGATACTTTGAAAAATACGGTTTTAGTGGCAACGGGAAATGTACCTGCTTTACGTAATGTCATTGAAGTTGGTTTTAGTTCGACTGGTACTGACTGGAGGCAAGCAGTTGGTGGGGTCAGGACAAAAATAACCAGTCCTTTTTTACCTTCTGGAACTAAAACTATCCAAGTTGAAAATAGTCAAAATTATAAGATAGGTGATACGATAGGTCTTTATCACCCAAGTACTTATTTCTGGTTAAAAAGAATTGATTTTGGAGGACATGATACAGACGAACCCTGGTCTGTTACGGCAGTTGATATGTATTACTTAAGACACATTGTCGATATTGACAGGAACCAGCAAAAGATTAAACTGGATGTTCCCATCTTTGATCATTTTGACAGGGAATTTGTTCAAACAGAAATATATAAAGTGGCTTTACCAGGCAATGTAACCGAAGTTGGCGTTGAAAACTTAAGGGTAGATATTGCAACCAAAGGTGTTTTTGATGAAGCGCATGCCAAGTCTGCGCTTGCTTTTTATGGAGCTGAAAATGTGTGGGTTAAGCAATTTACAGGTCTTCATTTTTATTATGCTGCCGTCGATTTCACGCGAACTAATTTTGCAACAGTCATTCAATCTAAAGGATTGGAGCCACATTCCCTGATTACTGGGGAGCGAAGGTACAATTTTAATGTGGGTGCATTGACAAGTAATATTTTGTTTACGCAGTGTCAAACCACAGAAGGAAGGCATTCTTATGTTTCGAATGGTGCCAGTACGGCATCGGGTATTGTTTTTCACCGTAGCACCAGTATGGGCGATCATAATTCAAGTGAAGGTCACAGACGTTGGAGTCAGGGATTATTGTATGATAACATCGCCTTTTCAAAAGTAAATAATCAGATATTAATAGGATTGTACAATAGAGGGAGTTATGGAACAGCGCATGGTTGGTCCACTACGTCAGGTGTTGCCTGGAACATTACCTCAGATCAGCCAAATTATAATCAGGCGGTCATTCAAAAACCACCTTTTCATCAAAATTTTGCCATTGGTGGAAATATTACGTTAACGGGCATGCACAGGTTTAATCAACCACCCGGGTACATGGAACATGCCTTTAGGCAAGTAAGCCCTGTGTCCCTTTATGATACGCAATTGGCCATTCGCCTTTCAGGCAGAGAAACACCTGACGCACCTGCTCAGTGGAAGGTAAGCAGAGAGGTTAGCAAAGGGATAATAAGTATGGAGTGGCTTGATATTGCCATGGATGAAACGGGCTATCAGATTGAATACTCGATAGATGGTGGTAAATCTTATCAGGTTTTAAAAAATTTACCTGCTAATACGACCCAATATACTATTCTTGAAGCTGGATTTAATGCTAATACCTTATTCAGAGTAGTTGCAAAGGGTGAAAAAGGATGGTCGCCTTATACGTATTCAACAACGGCGTTGGTTACAACAGGTACATCGAATACGTTAGCCCAAATGGGTATTACGCTTTATCCTAATCCCTCTGGGAATATCCTAAAGATTTCAAGTTCAACACCTTTGAAAAATGGGGTAATATATCATTTGAATGGTACAAAACTTAAAGAATGGCAATGGGAAAATGGTACTGAATTATCTATCTCTTTGATTGAATTACCTCAAGGACAATATTTCATTTCCCTGAGTTCAGATAATCAAAAGACGGCCATCGGTTCATTCCAAAAATATTGACAGCTAAGGCATTTAGAGGATGGATCGTTTTAAAAATTATAAAGAGCTAACCATCTGTATTCATTTTAAGAATAGATTTTTTTTCATTAAGAATTAATGTTTCATCTTCTATAATCAAGGTACATAGGTCATGGATGCCCCTGTTTTGCCAGGAATAATAGGGTATAGCTTTAAATTTTACCAGGAGAGATCCAATTTTGCCGTTACCATTTAGCACTACCTGATTACCATTGAATGAAGGGGTAATACCTTGGTTTGCAGGTAGAACCAATTTTAATATGTCAAAATTGTGATCAACCCCTTCCAGGGAATAGAGAAGTGGACCTCTTGAAAGAGCAATTCTTCCCCTGTTTGCCACTATGGTTGTATCGGAATAGATTCGACGAACGGGCATATCAAAATTAATTTTCAAGCTATCTAATGACCCTAAATTTTGATTTTGTATTACGATATAACCATCTTCAATGGTATAATTTAAGGTTTTGTTATTTAAGGTTACAAGTGGTTTAACAAAAGGTATGTTTTCGTAATAATAAGGCCCTTCAGGAATTGGTTTAGTCTGGTATCCTGACCAGGAAGGAAGTCTGAATTTCAAAAATTTAATAGATGTAGGAATCTTTTCAAAAACCAATATTGTTTCTGGTATCCACGGCATTTTGGAAATCTGCCTAACTTTTACTGGCTCTTCATTTATATCAAAGGAAGTACTACTCGATACATATTGGTTAACGACAAAGGCTTCCTCATTAAATGCATATATCCATCGACTAATTCCAGCGATGAAACCAGGCAGTTTAGCGGGACAGCAAAACAAAAAGGATTGGCGAACACCTGAGTGATAATCGATTCTATGAGATGTATCCAAATTTAATTTATTGGCATAAAGGAAGGTTATGCCATCTTCACCAAAGCCTGAGAGGGCGCCATTATACATTTCCCATTCGACAATATCTGCATATTTCCCATTTCCATAGAGTAGATTCAAAGAATGATTCCATTGACCTTGTGCTATATTTGCGCAGGACTCACTATAAGTATTCAAAATAGGCAAATCAAAATCAAATCCGTGTTGTTCAAATGGTGTTCCATTCCCGACTCCTCCATGAATATACATTTTTTTACTGACTACATTTTGCCAAATAGATTGTAGGGCAATTTCTAAATCTTTAGAACCTTTAGCCCTAACTACATCTGTACCAGAAGTATATATGTAACCTGTTCTTACACAATGACTAAAAGCCTCTCTCTGGTCATGTAAAGGTTTTGAATTTTCAGAGAGGCGAATATCCTTTGGCCGTCCAAATTTGACATAACGTGTGAATAAATCTGCCAAATCTAAATATTGCTTGTCTTGCGTCACTTCATATAATTTTAACAAGCCAATTTCAACCTGAGGGTGGTCTGCGTATGCTTCAATTTTATCCTTATCAAATTGAACTAACAGATGATTGGCCGCCTTTACTCCTACAGATAGAAAATTGGTTTTCCCAGTAGCCCGAAAATGGGTTACAGCAGCTTCTAATAAATGTCCTAAGCAATATAACTGACTATAGGCATAGGGCCACTTTACTAAGGTAGATTTCCAGCGGTCTTTTATTCCATACCCAAATCTTCTTGCATGTAAAACATTTAGATCAGGACTAAATTCATGACTGTCCGGCAGGGTATATTGAGTGTTTAAGTAACCATCAGGTAGCTGGGCAGAAGAAATGTATTCAATTAAAGTATCCAGATATAAATCTAATGATTTGTCATAATGGTGTTGAAGTGTGTAAGATGCAGCTTCAATCAGTTTATATACGTCGGAATCACTGGCATTATTCAAAGTTATTTTTCCCTTCGTTTTTCCACCTATAACTTTAAAGTTATCAATTTTTCCCTGAGATTCAGCAATGGAAAATAAAAAGGGTAGTGTTTTTTTCTGAACCAACAAAAGTTTGGAATACCAAAATTTATCCGTTGAATCTAATGTAATTTGATGGAAGGGAACTTCTTTTAGAACAGAATACGGATAAATATTTCCATTTATTTCCTGTTTATCCTGACTGAAAAGTGGGGAAATAATGGTAAGGAAAAACAAGGTAATTAGGCTGTTAAATCCTTTTTGATAGGTTTTCATTTGCGCTGAAGTAGGTTTTATACGCTCCATTACATCCTGCTATAACATAGCGTTTTTTGTAAGTCATAGGTGCAAATATACAACTTAATAAGTTGGCGTTTTATTTTCTCGTCTCTACTTGTTTAAACATAATGTTTGTTACAAATGGCTAGGAAATCCATTGGTTTTTAATGATGTAATCAAAGCTTTCTTTCAACGCCTTGAAAACTTCATCAGCCGTTTTGTCCATCTCAACAACTAACCAGGCAGGATGCCCGTTGGCGGCTTTTATGATTTTTGAATAATCCATTGTTCCTTTTCCAACGGCCGTCATTGGGTCAGGATTATCCACAGCTAACTGGTCATTCCATTTGGCGGGACCATCTTTTACATGGATAAATTTCAATCTTTCTCCTATCTTTTTAGCTATTTTTTCCGGATCCTGGCCTGCGACTTTTACCCAATAGGCATCCATCTCAAAGAAAATAGATGGATTAAGTTCGTTGAGCAGGATTTCGTAAATATATTGTCCTTCATTTTTAATCATATACTCCCACCAGTGATTGTGTAATCCAAAATAAAGTCCATGTCGTTCCGCTATTTCAGCTGCCTGATTATACCTGGCGATGAGTGATTTTGTACCGTCTAAAGACTGATAAAGTGTGTCTTCCGGCCAGCCATGCCAAATGAGATATTTACAATTATAGGCAGCGGCCGTTTCGACCATTAGTTTTTCAAGGTTATCAGACGTTAGCTCAATATGCGCGGATGAAACTTTCAATCCAGCATCTTTTAACCATTTTCCACCTTCAGCCAGAGTAATTCCTTCCGGCCAAAAAGCAGTTTCCACCCATTCATAGCCAATCTCTCTCAATTGTTGCAGCGACTTGGTGGAATTTTTACTTATTTCCTCCCTAATCGTATATAATTGAACAGAAAGTTGAGGCATTGATTTGTTTTTTTCAAACAGGTAGGACATTTCAGAGGGCTTAATTGAAGAGGCCAGAAAAGCAGCTCCAGCCGTTTTAAAAAAATTTCTTCTCGAATTCATAAAAAAAGTCTTTAAGCATTTTTAAATATACTAATTTGTTCCCTAATACCTATACATTCCCTTAGGTTTAATCTTTTAATGAATTGGGTTATGCGTTACATGATGTTCATTTGTCTTTTATTGCCTTTGTTATTAAAAAGCCAGGATGCTACACAAGTATTTGTATCTGGACAAGAAGGTCATAAAGTATATAGAATTCCAGCTGTCATTGGTCTTCCAAATGGTAACCTTTTGGCTTTCGCCGAAGGAAGGGTACAGAATAGTGCCGATTTTGGAGATATAAATCTGGTGATGAAAAAAAGTATGGATCAGGGCAAAACCTGGTCTGCATTGCAAATATTGGTAGATATTGATAAACTTCAGGCGGGAAATCCTGCGCCCGTGGTCGATCTTTTTGACCCAGCTTATCCCAATGGGGTTATTTATCTTTTTTACAATACGGGGAATAATCATGAGAATGAAATCAGGAAGGGGCATGGCATCAGAGAGGTTTGGTTCATCCGTTCTTTCGATATGGGATTATCCTGGACCAATCCTGTTAATATAACCTCACAGGTACACCGCCCATTCCACCTTTCCTACAACTTTAAGGAAGATTGGCGTAGCTATGCAAATACGCCGGGTCATGGCTTTCAATTTACGGAAGGAAAATATAAAGGAAGAATTTTTATTGCGGCAAATCATTCTCAAGGGGAACCCCAAAATGAATTCAGAGATTATCATGCACATGGTTATTATACAGATGATCATGGAAAAACCTTTCATTTAAGCGAAAATATTCCATTAAAGGGTTCCAATGAAGCGATAGGTGCTGCGTTGAGCGGAGACAGGATGTTGCTTAATATCAGAAATCAAGCTGGAGATATACGAAACAGGATCATCGCCTATTCCAGTGATGGCGGTGAAAAATGGGATACTGTTTTCTTTAATAACGATTTAATTGACCCTGTTTGTCAGGGATCAATCATAGGTATTGGAGAAAAAAGGGGAAAAACAGTGTTGGCTTTCTCTAATCCGGCGGATGCGTTGAAACGAGATAATCTGATGGTAAAAATCAGCTATGATGAGGGCAAAACCTGGCCAAAATCAATGCTCGTAGATAAATCCTCACCAGGTTATAAAGGGGATTGGAGTGCATATTCAGATTTAGTCCTATTGAATAAAAACACCATAGGTATCTTGTACGAGCGGAATAATTATAGTGAGATTATTTTTAAAAAAGTTAAGATTAAATAAATTGAAAACTTAATATTGTGTCTAAAAGTGAGATTGTAGAGGTATTGAAAAAATATATTTATCAGGAAGCTATTTGTCGAATACTGCCACTGAGGACAGTGACATTGATGTTTTGATAGTTACGGAGAATGAGAATGATAATTTGACTGGAAAAATTTGGAGTTTGACAAAAAGGGTAAATTCAAGGATTGAGCCTTATCTTATTGATAAAGATAGGTTCATTAATAATAAAGACTCTTTATTGATTGATTTGGTAAAAAGGACTGGAATAGAAATAACTTAAGGTAACCTGGTAAAATATCAAAGAAATGGAATTTAATGAATTTTGTAAAAAATTTGAAAATGGAATTATTCTATTGGAGGGAAAGCGGGAAATTGATGTAGCATCGCAAGAAAAGCTTACAGCTATTGGTAAACGGTTAGCTGAAAAAATGCCAAATGCTATTTTTCGAAGTGGTAATGCGGACGGCAGTGATTATTATTTTTCACTTGGTGTGGCAGCCGTTAATCCTAAACAATTACAAGTGGTTACCCCATTTACAAATCACCGGAAAAAATATAATCTTGCGGAAACAGTTTATGCCTTAGATTCGATTGATCTGGTCAACGAACCTGACATCGTATATCATTCAAAAAGTCATAAAGGGACTAAAAATTTAATTGATAAATTTGTAAGTGGCATTGAAAATCAATATACCATTAAAGCTGCTTACATCCTTAGAGATACGATTAAAGTTTTGGGTACAAAGGGAGGTATTCCCCCCATTTCTGTTGGATTATTTTATGAAAATCTGGAAAAACCGATGCAGGGAGGAACCGGGCACACCCAAAATGTATGTTTAACGCATAATATTCCCATATTTAACCAAACTACTTATTTCGATTGGTTAAACGATTAAGAAGATTTACACTGTATTAATCATATTTTCAAAAGGGTGAAAAAGGAACACAGCTTAAATCTTTATGCAGGTAAATGCAGTTTGGCTTATAACGAATTTGGAGTTCTCAACGCTTTTGGGTAAATTTACAATTAATGTACAAGTAAGGAATTTTAAACCGTTATATCCGCAAGTAATTACCCATCTTTAAAACCAATGGCAGATTATCTTTTTTCTTTTTTTGGAAATATCAGTTTTAATATTGTTTGAAAATGCCTACAGTTTTGTTTATTTATGGTTGGAGATTATTTTTTTATGCAAATGAGAGCAACGAACCTGTTCACATTCATGCCGAAAAAGGTGATATGGAATGCAAATATTGGATATTAGTTGAAGAAGTAGAAATAAAGGAAGTATTTTCATTCAATATGTCGCCAAATGCTAGGAGAGAAATTAAAAAAATAATCTACCAAAACTTTGATTTAATTATTGATTCCTGGCATAACTTTTTTAAAAAATAACATGATTGCAATACATAACATTGAAAAAGTAAGTTTTGAAGCAAATTGTATGACCCTTCAAATTGACGGAGAGGCCTTAATACTACATTTGGACAAGTTATCACCCAAGCTATTGAAGGCAAATAAAGTAGAGAGAGAACTATATAAAATTTCACCTTCGGGTTATGGAATTCATTGGCCTTTAATAGATGAGGACATTTCAATAGAAGCAATTTTGAATAATCGCAAATGAAAAGGGATGGCCTGTGACAATTTGTCAAAGCATCTAGGATTTTTATCGTTAAGAGGCAATGATAAAACTTATAGTGCTCCACATCGGGCACTTAATATTCCTCTAAAAATTAAAGGTGAATGAAATTGGAAAGTATAATTATTTATCCCAAAAATGCTAAGCAAAAGACAATGCTAAAATCTTTACTGGAAGAAATGAAAATACAATTTGAAATAGCATCTACAAAGGATGAAATTTCCTTAAATGAGAAGGAGTATTATGCTAAACTTGACAAATCTATTTCTCAAGCAGAAGCTGGAAAAACGAAGTGTTTGCATAAAGACAAACAAAAAGAATTTTTGGGAATATGATTTATTCCATTGAATTAACTTTTGATGCCGAACAAGATATAGAAAGATATAAGAAATCAGGTGATAAAAAAGTTCTTATTAAAATTGATAAGTTATTGAATGAACTTCGAGAACATCCAACTATTGGAACAGGAAAACCAGAGCAATTAAAGTTTTATTAAACGCCAACCTGGTCAAGAAGAATAAATGATAAGCATAGGTTAGTTTATAGAATTCAGGAGGACAAAATCATAGTACTGGTTTTATCTTTTTGGGGCCATTACGGAAATAAATAGCAATCCATATAATATGATTGTGAGATAGTTAAGCCTTTATCTGGCAATATTGAAATTATTATTTTACAAGTCCGCTCTCGTCAATTTTAAATAACCATTCTTGGTTATAACAATCATTGGATACATTAAATGTGGCACAAATTTGTTTCGTTGCTTCTATTTGGTATAAATTATCCACAACTTCCGCTATTCTTAATCCATAATCGTTCAAGAATTCTCCATAAGTTTTTTGCCAAAGAATTTCTCCTTTGGAACTAACCTTTACAATGAATACATCGTAATTCCCCTTCCCAAAAGAACTTGTGGACCCAACGACAATGTAACTGCCATCTTTAGTTCTAACCACCTGTCCTGCCTTATCATAACTTGTTCCACCTATGATACGCTTCCATAAGACAATTCCCTTGTCGTCTTTTTTAACAAGCTCAATATCACACTCAGTTTTGGTGCCACAATGGATGGTAGAGACGGATATGATTGAATTATCTGCTAGGTTAATATACAATGATCTCAAATCTTCGTAGGACAAGAAGCCAAATGCCACCGTGATAAGCACTAATAGTGTTTTCATATTTCTTTTAATTAAAGTTCCAATATCTACAAAAAGGTTACTGAAGTTTGAGATAATAATTTTGAATTCAAATTTATTATCGGTTTCAATAAAAAGGTCAGCATTTAATTTTATGTCCAAAGCCTCGCCAATGGCATTTAATGAGTAAAAGCTTGGTGTTACTTCGTTATTTTCAATTCTCTGTACCGTTCTAAGTGCTATGCCGCTTTTTTCAGCTAACTCCAATTGGGTCATTCCTTTTGATACTCGAATTTCTTTTATGCGTTCTCCTAGTTTCATTTTACAAAACTAGTATTAATAAATAATTAAATGAAACACTTATGTGCGGCATTTGGATGACAAAAGTGGCGTTTACAAAGAGATGAGGCAGAATAATATAAAATCCGGATGAAATTAGGTTCTTCGTCAATTATGGTGACTACATTTATTTTAAGCCTACTTTCTAGTCAATCACAAACCCTTTTCAGTGAAGTTTCCTGTTAATATTAGTCCTGGTTCCTGGTCATTTCAATACATTAACATTCTTTAGACCAGTGGTCAATACAGTTAAATAACTATTTTCACCTTTTAGTTGCTTCCGAAGTCCTGGATAGGAAAGGCCAAAATAGCTTAATCCCCGTGGGAAAGCGCTTTTTTTACTTTAGGAATCACTTCTTCCCCTATCAAGGCAATGGTTTCACTGAGCTGTTGATGACTCAGTCCGGCATTGTCCAGCTGAAAGGTAAAGCGATCAATGCCTCCCCAAGAGGCACTATGACGCAGAATTTTCTCTGCCACCTCATCGGAATCCCCCACCAGGTAGGCTCCTCGTGGAGCATTTTGGGCTTCAAAATGTCCTCGGGTGACGGGTGGCCAACCGCGCTCGCGACCGATGCGGGTGAAGGTTTCGGCATAGCCGGGGTAGTAAGTTTCTACCGCTTCTTCATGTGTTTTCGCTACATAACCCAGGGAATGCAGGCCTACCTTTAAGTCTTCTTGTGCAAAACCAGCCTTGTCTCCAGCTTCCCGGTACAGATCAATCAAGGGACGGAAACGGTGCGTCTCCCCACCAATTACCGCTACCATTAAGGGAAGTCCAAGAGAACCTGCCCGCGCAAAGGAAGCGGGTGTACCACCTACGCCCAACCAAATGGGGAGTTTGGCTTGCATAGGCCTTGGATAAATTGCTTGCGATTGCAAGGAAGGTCGAAATCTCCCCTTCCAGGTGATTACCTCTTGTTCGTTGAGCTGCAATAGTAGATCCAGCTTTTCTGCAAACAGGGCATCGTAATCTTGAATATTCAAACCAAAAAGGGGAAATGCTTCTGTAAAGGAACCCCTCCCTACAACCAGTTCGGCACGACCTTGGGAGAGTAAGTCTAGCGTAGCAAACTGTTGGAATACCCTTACTGGGTCTGCTGCGCTGAGTACGGTCACTGCACTACTCAATCGAATCCGAGAGGTGCGCGCGGCGGCAGCGGCCAAAATCACTGAGGTAGCGGAATCTAAAAATTCCTTTCTATGGTGCTCCCCGATGGCAAATACATCCAGCCCTTTTTCATCGGCCAACTGTATGCGATCCAGCAATTCGCGTAATGCATCTTGAGCGGTACCGGCAGGATTTCCTTGAGCATCCGTCACAAAGGCAGCAAAACTATCTATTCCTATTTCCATGGGTCTTCCCTATTATTAATTAAAGTTTATTCAAATTATTTCACAAATGATACAAAGTTAGAATTATTTATTCTTCCTGGATTCAAAGGTTAAATGGTATTGTGTAACAAAAGATGCAGCTGACTTGTTTCAGCTTAGCCCACTGACAAATAATGAAAAAGTCAATAGCTTGAATAAAATTAATAGTTCCAAAAAATGTCAACACATTTTTTGTGGTTAATAATTTGATAATTTTTAATGTTTAAATTGACCTACTCATAAGGTTTTTTAAATACGCTCCCGTTTTTAAAGTGGGTTTTGATCTCCACGTTTTATTATTGTTCATTTCTGACAAATTGGGTGGTCAGCCTATTCAATATAAAAGTTAGTTCGGAGCACGAAACCTCGCCTATTGCCAATGTTGTTATGTGCCTTATTATTGTCCAATGCTGATGTTCAGATTAGGTAGTTCTACTTGAAGTTTTATATTTGCTTTTAATGCTGTAAAAACTTTTATCAAAGTGTCCATTGTAACATTACTTGCATTGTTTTCAAGTCTTGAAATTTGGGCTTTTTGAACACCAATTAGTTTTCCAAGTTCTTCCTGTGTCAAATTTCTTTCTTGTCGTGTTTGCTTAATGGCTTTACCAATTAAGTCCATTTGAAGTTCATATTCAAATATGTCACGTCCAGGTGTCCCAATTTTACCAATTAGTTTGTCTTGTACTTGGTCTAAAGTATATGCTTTCATTTTTTCTTATCTTTTACTTGTTTTTCTACTAAATATTTTGTCCTAATGTTAACTGCTTTTTGAATTTCATTGTCTGGAACTTTACTTCTTTTTTTGACGAATCCGTGTGTTGAAACAACCAAAGTGTCAATTGTTGAAGTCTTGTCCCAAAAAGCAAGCAGTCGATACCGTAAACCCTGATAAAGCGTCCTAAATTCCCAAATGTCATCCGAGAGTTTTTTGAAAAGTTCAGGGTCAAGTTCTACTTGAGATTTACGAATGTTATAAAGTATTTTTTCGTAATGTTTTCGCTCTAAGCTACTCAAAAATTCAAATGCCTCGTCTAAAAATAAGATTTCGAAATGTTTGTCCATTCGTTACAATTATTCAATGCGTCAAACATACTAAAAGTTTCGTTAAAACGAAACTAAAATTTCTCTTCTGTCAGTTAATTGTTTGTTGTCGTAGCATTTCTTATAAATATTATATACAAAACTAATTTTCGCTTATAAACCATGTTTTGGTTTAATTAGCGAAGATTCATTTCATTTTAGTTTCTAATTATAATTTTCCCATACATCGTCAAAAAGACTTTTAAACCTTATATGCTGGATAATACGGTCACCATTTTGACCATAAGGTCCATATAGCCACTATGAGCATTCCGATAGCGGAGATTATTAAAAATATTTGCCAGATAAAATGGGGGGTCAGCTTTTGAGGTGTTTTAAAATACCGAAAATATAGGGCTGCAAAAGCGAGCATCGGGAGCATGACTGCCTGGGCGATGCCCGACCAGATGATCATTGATTTTGGTGCCTGAATGAACAGGAAAAGGATTAACGCGGCAATGGGCCATGCAAAAGAGAGTATTTTAGTCCATTTTTCATGTGTTTGAGCATCCTTTTTTATTATACCAACCAAGGCAAAACCATCGGCCAATACCCTGGCATTTCCAGCCGCTGCAACAAAAAAAGTAGAATAAAGGACTGCAATGGCTCCAGCATAAAACACAGGTTTTGCCCATAAACCAAAAACGGGAACATACATTTCACCCAGTGTAGTAATGAGGTTATTTTCCTCTGGTAAAAGCTCGTTTCTATGCAGAATTGAAGCACCAAGGAGATAAAAAGCAACGGTAGTAATGGTGTAAACAACCAAAGAAAGCCAGGCATCTATCTGAAGCACCTTAATCCAGCCTTTTGCATTGTCGTGCCATTCTGGGGTATCCTGGAATGGGCCGGTAAATTTGGCATAACCTTTTTCCAGACACCAGTAAGGATACATGATTATTTCCGACGATCCGACACCGATTAGGCCAAATGCGGCCAGGGCAATGGCTAGCCCATCCTTGCTTGCCGGAATACCCATGCTAAATCCTTCTTTTATATCTGCCCACGATATTTCCCATCCAGGTATAAACTGAAGATAAGCGACGTTGAAAAGAGTTACCGTGGTAAAAAGGAATACCAACAAGGTAGAAAAAGATTGAATAAATGAAAAGCGACCTAAATACAGCATCAAAGCGGTGATGCAAGCGATGATGAGCGACAAAATATTGATATTATTTAGCCAGTGAACTTCATTATTTGTAAAAGAAATGGCGGAAACTGCCTGACTGGTAGCTCCTAAAATTCCTCCTTGTTGAGAAATAATAAGAACAATCATGAAAAACCAATACCAGATAATCCAGCGAACCTTAAGCTTCGGACCAGGTATTTCATTTAATGCAACCAGAGGTGATGTACTATGGATAATAGTATTTCTTCCAAATTCTATTAAGGTAAATACCTTTATGACACAACCTAATACAATAAGCCAAAGGAGGACAAAGCCTGTTTTTGCTCCTACCAGCGTTGTGGCGATAAGCTCTCCGGAACCAACGATGGAGCCTGCAATAATTATTCCCGGACCAAGGTGCTTCAGGATGTCAAAAAATCGGGTAGGTGCGGGTTTCATTTATAGGAATAATCAGTTTTCAGGAGAAATATTCCTTCATTTTTTTACGCAAAAATAATACGCTTCGTTCCAGTTGTTCTATGCCATCTACGCCGTCTTCAATACTTATCCACCCGTTGAAATTTTGTTTTTTTAACAGGGTAAATATGGCATCATAATCGTTCAGGCCTTTTCCAATTTCACCATGACTGAGGCGTTTGGCATAGCCCACGACACCTCCCTCCTCGTTTCTCAGGTCTTCCAGGGTGCCTTCTTTCAAATATCGGTCGCTGGCATGCATGGTGACCACGCGATGCACTACTCTTTTCAATAATTCCAATGGATCCTCACCGGCCAGATAGGTATTGCTCGGATCATAATTTACCCCAAAAAAGGGATGATTAATTTTATCTACCAGGGCGCAAAACACGTCCATTTTTTGGGCAAATTCCGGGTATGTCCAGAAATCATCCTTGTAATGATTTTCAATGATGAGCGTGATATCCCGCTCTTGTGCATAAGGTAAGCATTCATGAATGCAGTCGGCAGCAAGTTGAATACCCAGGTCAATGGATAATTCGGGTCTTTTTTGCCCTGAAAGAACTCTGCAAAACTTTCCTCCGAGCGCATAAGTCATGTCAATCCAATGCTTTTGTTTAGCTATTTCTATGTCGCGAAATGCCTTATCGGGATGAGTGAAATCTGGAGAACAGCACATCATAGGGATAACCTTACCATTATCTTCCACCTGACGTCGGAAAATTTTCCAGTTATCAGCATTTTCCATTTCCAGAAACCCTGCATACCATTCGAGGCCATCAATATCAAGGCGGCAGGCGATATCAATCCATTCAGAAACCTTCATGGTTCCATCTTTACAAAGCGCATTCATATAGGCCTTCGGAAAAGCGGCTAATTGAGGCATTTTAATGATTTATGGTAGAAGAATCTTTTGGGGGATTTCTTCCAATGAAAGGATGTTGTTCCAATTCAACAATTTGTCCGGAGATAGGGCCACATTCGTCACCCAGCCAATAGACTGCGGCGGCGGCAATTTCTTCTGGCTTTATGAGCCGGCCGGAAGGGGCAAAAACAGAAGGAATTTTTTCAAACCAATTTCCTGATAATCCATGGGACATTTTTCTTTGCTGTTCCGTTTCTGTCAGCACCCAACCTGGATTAATTTGATTCACCCTAACGCCATTTTCCCGGTGTAAGGTATCGCCCAAATTTCTGGTCAGGGTCATTAATCCACCTTTTGATACACTATAAGCGAGTAAATCGGGTTCTCCACTATAGGCATTTACGGAGCCAATATTCAACACGGATCCTCTTTGAGCGGTCAAATAGGGAAGACTTTCCTTAATGAGTAGAAAAGGAGCTATCGTATTGATTTTCAAAATTTTTTCAAAAAAAGAGGCGTCTGTAGAATCCAGATTAGAAGATACCACCCAAGCGGCATTATTAACGACCGAGTCCAATTTCCCAAAAGAAAGGATAGCACAACGCACCAATTCCTTTATAGTCGCTTCGTCTTGGAGATCACCGATACAAAGTGCAGCATTTTCGCTACCCAGGGCATGAATAACCTCCTCGCCCCAATCCTTTTCCAAACCATGAATGACTACTTTGGCACCCTCCTGAACGAATCGGGAGGCCATTGCCTTGCCAATACCGGTGGTACTTCCTGTAACAATAATAACTTTACCGTGAAGGCGCATATCAGAAGGGTTTAAGGACACTTTTGACTACTTCGCCGTGGTGCATTTTTTCAAAAGCCTCTTTCCATTGATCGATGGCCCAAACGCCACCAATGATAGGTTTCACATTGAGGCTACCACTCGCGAGGAGTGCAATCACCCTTTCCCAGATTGGCCAATTATGACTAAAACTACCTTTTAGGGTTACATTTTTTTGAACCAAAGGATCGAGAGAAAAGCCAAGAGGTTGAGGACCCCAGCCCACTTTAGTTATTTGACCGTTAGGTCTGACCCATTGCAACGCCATTTTTAGGGTAATACTTGCACCAGCGGCATCCACAATAAGGTCGGCGCCTAGTCCGTCCCTGTCTTTCGCCCATTCTGTGGCGTCTCCGATGATGGTTTCACAACCATATTGTTTTGCGATATCCAATCTTAATTTATCAGATTCAAGGCCAACGACGGCTACTTCGGCACCACAAATGCGTGCTACAGCGGCACATAATATGCCTATAGTGCCCGGACCAATGACAATAACCCGATCGCCAGGTTTTACGGAACTATTAAAAGCTACAGAATTATAGGCAACACAGCAAGGTTCTGTCAAACAAGCTTCTTCAAAGGATAAATGAGTAGGTACCCGATGCAGACAACGTGCAGGGACCCTAACATATCGTGTCATGGCACCATTTACACCATAACCAAATCCTTTTCTATCGGGATCGAGATTATACAATCCTGTTTTTGACATAGGGCTATTAGGATTGATAATGGCAGCGGTTTCGCTAACCACCCTGTCTCCTTCCTTCCAAACAGAGACATTTTTACCTAATGCGGCAATAAGACCACCAAATTCATGACCTAAAACGACAGGATAATTTACAGGCCAGCTATGATCGGCTGTCCATTGATGCAAGTCACTGCCACAAACACCTACATTGACTACTTCCAATAAAACATCATCATCACCTATAATGGGAACAGCGATTTCACGAATCTCAACAGAGCCTTTTTCAGGAGCAAAATTTACTACTGCGGGACTTAATAAACTGGACATATTTTCAAATTTTAAGCAGACCGGACGGGAACATCCTTGTATGCATGTATTTTTTCACAAATTAAACGGAGGGAAGCCTCTAAATTTCCATCTGCCGTTTTAAAGGCATCGGCATCGATAGTCAATGGGGCACCCAAAACCACTAAGGGCGCGCCATAAAGAGGACATTGAATGGCTTGTTCCAGGGAAAGGCCCCCAACAGCCTGTACGGGAATACGCACAGCATCAACGACCTCCCTCAGTTGATCCAGAGGATTAGGCATTCGAAGACCTCTTGCGGCAATACCCCTGCGCTCGTCATAACCAATATGATGAATCACAAAATCACAACCCAGGTCTTCCAGCCATTTTGCCCCGGCAACCATGTCAGGACAGCCCAGATTATCGCCCATAACCTGAATATTATAGTCTTTACCTGCCTGAACTACACATCTAATGGTTTCTTCGTGAGCGCGCGCCATAACTACCACATGAGTGGCGCCTGCTTTTGCCATCATTTCAGCTTCCAGGTATCCACCATCCATGGTTTTCAAGTCTGCAACTATGGGAATACCAGGAAAAGCTTCGCGAAGTTTTCTTACGCCATGCAAGCCCTCTGCTAAAATGAGGGGAGTTCCAGCTTCCAGCCAATCGACGCCAGCGCGGAGGGCCATGGCTGCGGTTTCTAACGCCTCATCAATATTAGTGAGGTCCAATGATATTTGTACTATTGGTTTCATACTGACAAGATAATTAATTTTTATTCCTTTTTTAAATAGTAAGACAAGAAAATTAAGTAATCTTGTAAAGGTTCAAGTTTTTAAATTCCCTCTATGATGATCAACAGAAAATATACCTTTTTCCTTTTTTTGATGCTTCCTTTTCATTTTCTGAGCGCTCAATCGGGTTGGGTTGAAAAATATATAATGGATGAGGCCTATAAAAGTAAAATTATAAACCTGGCAAAACAGGCTATGATTGAAAAACCGATAACGGTTACCAATGAATCTTCTCCTCGTTCAGCGGGCGGAAAACATGACTTTTATTCGGAAGGAGATTATTGGTGGGAAAATCCGGCCAGCCCCGATAGTCCTTATATTCAAAGGGATGGAATGAGTAATCCCAATAATTTTGTTGCCCATAGAAAAGCGATGATCCGTTTCAGCCAGCTTGTGGGTACCTTGACTTCTGCATATTTGATAGAAAAGAAAAAGGAATATGCGGAACAGGCGTTCAAGCATTATGAGGCATGGTTTTTAAATGAGGAAACGCTGATGAATCCTTCGCTCCTCTATGCTCAGGCGATTAAAGGAAGGGTAACAGGTCGCGGCGTCGGCATCATTGATATGATACAAATGATAGAGGTTGCCCAAAGTTTAAGGGTTATTGAAAAGGCATTACCAGGCAAAAAAAAGGAAATTGCCGGTGTAAAAAGTTGGTTTGAGAATTATTTATCCTGGGTAACTACCCATCCGTATGGTATAGATGAACGGAATGCCAAAAATAATCATGGGACTTGCTGGGTCATGCAAGTGGCTGCATTTGCCAAATTAACGGGGAATAAGGCTTTGCTGGACACTTGTGAAAATAGGTTTAAGACCATTTTATTGCCGAATCAAATGGATGAAAATGGGGCGTTTCCCCTGGAGTTGAGAAGGACTAAACCTTATGGATATGCCTTGTTCAATGCAGATGCCATGGCCACGATTTGCCATATTTTAGCCGACAGATCGCTGTGGACGTTCTCTCTTCCCGATGGCAGAAACATGGAAAAGGGCATTACATTTATGTATCCATTTGTGGCGGATAAAAACAAATGGACCTATCCAAAGGATGTCATGTATTGGGATGAATGGCCTGTCGCTCAACCTTTTCTTTTATTCGGATCTATAGCCTTTAAGAATAAGACCTGGTTAGGTACCTGGGGGACATTAGAACGGTTTCCTGAAAATGAGGAGGTCATCAGAAATTTACCCGTTAGAAATCCTTTGATTTGGTTAAAAATGTAAAATGAAGGTAGAAAGATTGTCATCTGCACCCAGGTGAAGCTTTTTTCTTAATCGGTAACGGCTTATTTCAACCCCCCTGATAGATATTCCCAATAGAGGAGCTATTTCTTTAGAGGACAGATTCATTCTTAAAAAAGCGCAGAGTTTTTGGTCCTTAGGGGTGATATCCGGGTATTTTTCTGTTATTCTGTGTAAAAAATCTAGGTGGACCTGATTAAAATGAAGCGCAAAAACCTCCCAGTCTTCATCCATTTGTTGATCATTGGCCACTCTGTTAAGTAGTTGATCTATCGCTTGTTTCGTCTCTTTTTCCTTACTTGATTTGCTTATTTCGCTAAGTTTTATGCTTAGGTCTTGAATTAATTCATTTTTTTGCAGAAGATGTAATGTTGTTGAGGCTAATTCCTGATTCTTGGTATCGTTGTCGAGTTGTAATTTTTCATTTTCCAATCGAACAATATCCTCTAAAGCTTTGTCTGCTCTGATTTTCTCTGATAGCGTCTTCTTTTGAAGTTTTTGCTCCATTAATTTCTTTTCCTTGTCGAATCTTTTTCGGGGAATAAATAGTAAAAGGAAAATGGACAACAGGAAAACAAAAAGGTAGAAAATTTTGACCCCACGACTTAAGTACCAGGGAGGATCGACGGTAAAGGAAAATGAAAGGGGTTTCCATGACTTTATTCCTTCAATTCGGGCTTTTACCAGAAAGCGGTAAGATGCAGGTGGTAAATTGCTATAAGTCATTTTATTGTCCTTCGTCCAGGGTCTCCACGCCTTATCAAATCCTTCCAGTTTTATAGCATATTGAATATTCAGACTTTGGGATAAATAGGGTAAAACATATTCAAAAGAGGCAGCATTCAGGTTTTTATCAAATGAAAAATGACGCAAAAGGATATTTTCCGGATATTGATTCTGGATTTTCATGTCATAAAATAGGAAACCCTTATCGGTTCCAAAAAGCACTTTATCTTTTTGGTATGGATAGATAAATTCAAAACCACCCACCAGTTTATTTTTTAAAAATGGGATCATTTTCTTTTTAAATACCATCGAATCGGAACGCTCCCTGGAACGGGCCAAATACCCCACCTCATCACCCTGAGCAAACCAAATATCCCCATCAGATCCTTCCACTAAGGTTTTAACTTTAGTAGACGTTCCAAAAACTTGATTCAACAAAGTATAGGGAAAGAAGGAGCGTTGGATAGGATCATATTTGTAAATACCATTTTCTGTAGTAAAAACGGATTGATTATATATGGAATAAACAGAATTTCCATTATTTGAGGGTAACTTTTGTTTGGTATTCAAATAGGTAACGCTGGAAGAAAAGAAATCAGATTCATCTAAACGAAGATTAAAAATGCCTCGATAGGGATGAGCAATCCAAAAGGAATGATTTGATTCCGGGATGATTATTCTGGCAGACTCATCAAATCGGGATAATTTACCAAGAGGATTCCATGTGTTATTTTTATTTTCAAGGAGGTAAATGCCATTGTATGAGCCACAGAGAAGTTTGTTTTTAACCCCCGGGATTTCTTTAAAAAGCCAGGCGCCCGTATTTTTCAATATATGTCTGGGTTTTTCATTTTCATTAAAAACAAAAGCACCAAGGTGATGACCTACCCAGATTTCATTACCAAAAGATTGTACCTGCCAGACTTGCCCGTCCGTGCTGGGAATGAGATAAGCCTTTGATTTTGCCAATCGACCATTTTCTTCTGATGTATGTTGGTAGAGGCCATTCACTGTACCAAAATAGAAATTTCTTCCTTTTTTTATGGCAGAATAGGCTGTTCCGCCCATATTTTCGTCGGGATAAAGATAAGTGAAGGGGTAAAAAAGTTGAATACAGGAGATGCCATTATCCGTACCTGCCCATAGATTTCCCTGTTTATCATTAAAAAGACTTAGCACATTATTGTTAATCAGTCCATTTTCCTTGTTTAGTATAAATTGGGTTTTTCCATATTTGTCCAAAATAACAACGCCACCTCTGGAAGTTCCCAACGCAAATTGCCCATTGTTAATGATAGTTGCTGTATAGATTTTGTGTCGGGAAAGATATTCTTTTGCCTGATTATCCCATAAATTCAGCTTTTTTCCGTCAAAAAGGTAAAGGGAACCCTCCAAGGTTGCTACCAGGAAGATATTCTTACTGAACGGCATGACTTTCGTAATGGGACCGTCTTTTAAGGGAATGGAAGTTAAAAAAACGGGCATTCCCTTTTGGTCGAGTTTGTATAGTCCTTTTTGTAAACAATGTATAAACAGTTGATTATCGGTCACGCCGAGGTAAGAAATGTCTGCGGGCAGTTCCTGGAAATCTATTTTTCCATTTTCAAGACGGAATAATTGTCGCCCGGAATAAAAATAAATCACGCCCTCGTTGGTTTTTACAATATCCCAGATATCCTCCAGTTTGACCTTCAGAGAATCCAGTTGTTTTTGGAAAGAAACATATACCATTTCCCGTGGGTTATCTTCCTTAAAATATCCAAACTCACCCTGGGCGCCAACAAAGATTTTATTTTTATTGTCCAATAATACAGATCGCACAATGGTGCGGTTTTTAACGGGATATTTTCGCCAGGCATATCCATCGTAAGTTAATAAGCCATCATTATTAGCGACGTACAAAACCCCATAAGCATCAGAAGTGATTTCCCAGTGTTGTGTCCCACCTTGATAAACCCCTTTTTCAAAATTTGAAATAAAGGGTAGCCCCTGACTATTTGTGAAAGTCGGAAAAATAAAAAGTAAGGAAAAGAAAGAAATGGCCAAAAAGAAATTTCCCATAATCTTCCATTGATAATTATTAGTAATAAAGCCTTTTTTGAAGACACTTTTGTAAAGATAACTTTTAATCATTATCATTTGATGTAGTAATGATGTAATGATTGATGTAATAAAAAAATGGTGTTGTATCTGTGTTGTAATATAAAATGTGGGAATAATGCTTACAAAGGGTAGTTTTGTTTTGTAAACTTTTATTTCCTAAAAAACGCAAGCATGAAAAAAATAATTTACTTACTTTTTAGCTTTACCCTATTCATGAATTCCATGCAGGGGCAAACAGTTATCCTGGATTTTGAAAAACCGGAGACTAGCAGGGATTTTCAATATTTTGGAAGTGGCCTGGATGGGCAGAAAAATAAGATAATCAATAACCCAAGTGCGACCGGGTTAAATACAAGTTTGAAGGTGGCCGAATATGTAAAGCCAGCGGACGCTCAAACTTGGGCAGGTGCATTCATTACGCCTGACTTCGACAAGGCTGTTGATTTAAGTAAGCCTGGTTCATTAGTTTGTATGAAAGTATGGATGAATCAGGTGGGAAACGTGGCTTTAAAATTTGAGGGATCAACCAATAATGGACCTAACTGGACGATTACAGAACCTGTAAATAAGGCTAAGGAGTGGGTTGAAATTTGTTTTGATGTAAGCAAGGCATCTATTGAAGATCCATTTAAAGCTGCTTTAGGTTTCAGTTATAAACGTATCGTAGTGTTTGTTGATTTTGGAAAAACGGGAGCCCAATCAGCGGGAACTTCCTATCTCGATGATTTCATTTTGAAACTTCCCCCTGCTCCAGGGTGTAAAACGGTACTCGATTTTGAAGTGGATTCCACGTCGACCGTTTTCCAATATTTTGGCAGTGGATTAGATGGACAAAAGAATAAAGTAGTGAATAACCCTGCGGCAACGGCTGGAAATGATAGTAAAAAAGTAATTGAAATATTTAAACCAGCAGATAGCCAGACTTGGGGAGGTGCTTTTAGTTCCCCGAATCCGAAAATTCCGGTAAGTTTTGCCGCACCTGGATCTAAGTTATGTATGAAGGTGTGGATGGAAAAAGCGGGTGTTTTTGCTGTTAAATTAGAAGGTGCCTCTACAGGTGGTGCCAATTGGGTACAACAGGTGGAGGTTCCAAAAGCTCAGGAATGGGTAGAAATTTGTTTTGACCCAACCTTACCGTCTTTGGAAGACCCTAAAAAACCAGCCGCCGGTTTTACCTATCAAACCATTGTCCTTTTTCCAGATTTTGGAAAAACAGGTGCCGCTTCCTCTGATACCAATTATATAGATGATATAAAAGTGTGTACAGCTGCCGCACCTAGTAAAATAGAGGTTGATTTTGCCGTTGATATGAAGAAATACACTGGCACTTTTCAAACGGTTTATATCAGCGGAACTTTTAATAACTGGTCTGATAGTTCTAACCCACTTCAAGACAACGACAAGGACGGCATTTGGACAACGCGATTAACCCTTGATCCGGGAACTATCCAATACAAGTTTCAACTCGATAAGTGGGCAAAACAAGAAGAATTTTTAGGTACCGAAACCTGTACAGTAACCGATGGTGGTTTTACCAACAGGAATTTGGTTATTCCTGCGTCAGGTGTTAAAACAGATACGGTTTGCTTCAATAGTTGCTATGCTTGCGGAAAAGCCATTAAGTTTACGGTTAATCTTGGTACGCAGCATATCACCGTTTCTCCAACGGGCATATTTATTGCTGGCGGCGGAAATTTTGGCGTACCAGGAAATTTTCAACTAAAAGATGCTGATAAAGACGGTATTTACTCCATTACCTTTGAAAGACCTATCGGTTTCACCTCTTTCTATACTTTTACCAATGGTGCTTGTGCCGATTATAGTTGTAAGGAAAATATCAGCGGTCAGGCTTGTGCCAATGCAGATAATTTCAACGATAGAAAAATGGGACCTTTTGCTAAAGATACCATTTTAAATACCTGCTTCGGTCAATGTACAACCACGGCAAATTGTGGCGTTCAGGTAACCAGAAAAGTAACTTTCAGGGTAGATATGAAGTCTTATACCAAGTCGTTTGTTGGGGTTTATGTGAGTGGACAATTTAATGAATGGTCCGCCAATAGTAATCCTCTGAAGGATGACGATAATGATAAAATCTGGACGGCGGAAATTAATTTACCAGATGGAAAATTTGAATTCAAATATCAAATTGACGGATGGACAGCGCAGGAAGAATTCAAAGGTGGAGAAGCATGTACCGTTACTTCCGGAGGATTTACAAACAGGGTTTTAACGGTTAGTAAGGATAGTGTTTTAAGTGTAGCTTGTTTTAATGCCTGTACAAGTTGTGCTACAACAGATGCCAGGGACATTAACTTCGCGCCGATGTTCAGCATTTTTCCAAATCCTGCCACCGATGAGATTCAGTTGAATTTAAAATTAGCTGGCTCAGAATCAGCTCGGTGGATGTTGATGGACGCCCTTGGACGTATTTGCCAATCTTACACTTTACCCAAGGCCACACAATCATTAAACATTGATGTATCAGGTCTTCAACCAGGCGTTTATTGGGCCGTAATATATCAGGGTGAAAAGAGAGATGTACGCAAATTGGTGATAAATCCATAAATAAACTAACAAATTGATGGGAATGAGGCTTTTAAAATGCTTATTGATTCTTGCCTCCATTGTAGGAAGTAATGTAGTCTTTGGACAAATAAAAATTACGGGGACCGTTTCGGAAAGTGGAAGTAATGAAAAACTTACTGGTGTCACCGTTTTGATTAAAAATACGCAAGACGGCGTTGTTACCGAATTGGATGGAACCTTTGAATTAACCGTTCCTAATGAAAAAAGTGTTTTAGTTATTTCCTATCTGGGCATGGAAACAAGGGAAATTTTAGTTGGAAATACACGCGTTTTTCAAATAATATTAAATCCTTCCTCCTCAGTTATGGATGAAATTGTAGTAGTTGGTTACGGCACTCAGATTAGAAGTTCTATATCTGGTGCCGTATCAACAGTTTCGTCAAAAGATTTAGAGGGGGTTCCTTTATTAAGGGCGGAACAAGCCATTCAAGGAAAAACTGCGGGTGTTCAGGTTACTCAAAATTCTGGTTCACCGGGAAGTACCCTGTCTGTAAGAATTAGAGGAACGGGTACTATAAATGATAGTGAGCCGCTTTATCTGGTGGACGGTGTTCCCGTATCAGGCATTGATTTTTTGAATCCTGGAGATATTGCTACCATAAATGTATTGAAAGATGCAGCATCAGCGGCCATATATGGTTCAAGAGGTGCTAATGGCGTTGTAGTCATAACGACGAAAACGGGAAAAATGGCCGATAAGCAATATGGTTCTATTCAATATGAAAATTATTTTGGGCAGCAACAAGCCTGGAAAAAAATGAATTTACTCGATGCCAGAGAATATGCCATCCTATCAAATGAAGCCCATATTGCCGGAGGAAAAACGCCTTTAGCTGCTTTTTCAAATCCGGATGCTCTGGGAAAAGGTACAGATTGGCAAGAAGCCATTTTCCAGATTGCACCTATTCAAAGTCATCAGTTATCTCTAACGGGTGGCTCTGCGTTGTCAACCTTCGCGCTTAGCGGTAGTTATTTTAATCAGGCAGGCGTAGTTGGTGGTCCAAAATCGGGTTTTGAGAGATATACGGCCAGACTGAATATTAGCCAACAACTAAAACCCTGGCTAAAAATGAGTGGAAATGTTCTTTATACTAATCTGAATAGAAATGGACTTCCAGAAAATAATGAATTTAATACGCCATTAGTAAGGGCTTTAAATATAGATCCAGTGACTTCCATCCGTAAATTTGATGGAACTTACAATTATTCTATTTATGTGGACACCGATTTGGCAAACCCGGTTAATGCTATTGAAAATCAACATAATACATGGCAGAGTAATCGTGTTTTGAGTAGTATTCAAGCAGATGTAAATATAAGAAAAGGCTTGGTTTTTAGGTCTTCCTTCAATAGGGATGAGACGTTTGCCAGCCAGTCTGTCTTTATTCCTTCTTTCAATTTAAGTCTGGATCCCGCGAGCAATGATGCCCCTGCAAGTGAGCGGAACCCGGTTAATACCGTTATAAAAAACGATTTCTCATGGCAAAACTGGCAATGGGAAAACGTGCTTACCTGGGATTATTCCAAAGGGAAACATAAGTTAAACGCTTTGCTGGGCTCAACGGCACTGGCTAACAGTTATTATTTTTTAACGGGTTCAAATACCAATCTGCCCTCGAATCAGGTGAAGGATGCTTTTCTTGGAAATACCATTGCACCCAGAGAATCGCAAGGCTCTGGTGATTTCGCGTCGGCCTCGGGTATGCTTTCCTTTTTTACCCGTTTTCAATATGATTACGATAATAAATATCTATTATCTACTACCCTTAGAAGGGATGGCTCTTCCCGATTTGGTAAAAATAACAGGTATGGTTACTTCCCTTCAATTTCTGCTGGTTGGGTCGTAAGCAGAGAGGATTTCTGGGGATTAGAAGCCTTAAATTTCCTTAAACTGAGAGCTAGCTGGGGGCAAAATGGAAATGACAGAATTGGAGAGTATAGTTTTACAACCATTGTTTATCCCGGGCAGAATTATACTTTTGGCTCGTCGGAAACCATTACCAGCGGAAGTACTCCTTTAGAGGCCAGTAATCCCGATTTGAAATGGGAAACTGGGGAGCAAATTAATGCGGGTCTCGATCTTGAATTGTTCAATGGAAAATTTCATTTTACGGCAGATTACTATGTAAAGACGACCAGAGATATGCTTGCGAGAATACCCATTCCTACCCTGGTTGGATTAAGGGCGCCTTTTCAGAATGTAGGCACTATGGCCAATAATGGCCTGGAATTATCCTTGCTTTATCAGGGGAAAAAGAAATCATTGAATTATAGCATAGGAGCTAATATTGGTTTCGTTAAGTCAGAAGTTCTAAGTCTGGGTCTTGGTGGAGAACCTATTATCACGGGGAATGTTTTTTCTGCCGGTAATGTGTCCAGAACAGATGTGGGATACCCCGTCGCTTCCTTTTATGGCTACGTAACAGATGGTATTTTCCAATCGCAGGAGGAAATTAATGCTCACGCATTTCAAAATGAAAAAACAGCGCCGGGAGATATTCGTTTTAAAGATCTGAATGGTGATGGTATCATTAATGAAGTAGATCAAACTTATATTGGAAATCCTACCCCTTCTTTTACCTACGGTGTTACTTCCCAGGTTCAATGGAAGGGCTTTGATTTAAGCGTTTTTATTCAGGGAACTCAGGGAAATGATATTTATAATGGCATATTCAGGTATGACTTTTTCTATTCGAACAGACCTCAATCTGCCTTAAACAGGTGGACCGGCGCGGGTACTTCAAACTCAGAACCGAGAGTTAATGTAAATGACCCAAATAAGAATGCCAGGGTGTCGGACCGTTTTATTGAAGATGGTTCCTTTGTGCGGTTAAAGAATATTCAAATAGGATACGACTTAAAGTACAAGTTGTTGAAAAAATGGAAAATCGATAAGGCCAGAATTTATTTCAGTGGTCAAAATTTATGGACGCTGACAAAATATTCCGGGTTAGATCCTGAAATTGGAAGTGTGGGTGGTTCTCTGGAATTAGGCATCGACAGAGGTTTCTATCCGCAGGCAAGAATGGCTTCAATGGGTTTACAACTTGGATTTTAAAAAATTAAGCAAATGAAGAATCTTATTATTAATAAATGGTTTGTACTTCTGTTTTTATTTTCTCTCAGCAGTTGTGAAGAATTATTGTTAGATAAAAAACCGCTTGTTGGTACAACCCTTGACAATTTCTATCAGACAGAAGCCGACGCAGTTTCCGCTATTCATGCTGCTTATGCTACTTTACAATTTGAAATGTCGCCAGAAGGGCATTTTCGATGGTTTTGGGGCGATATTATGTCTGACGACGCGGTAAAAGGTGGTTCAGGTGACAATGATCAGCCTCTTTTGGCTGCTCTTGAACAATTTCAAGGTCCTGTCAATACTGGTTATCTGGCGGCCGAATGGGCAGCTGATTACGAGGGAATTAACAGGGCGAATATTGTGCTGGGAAAAGTTCCCGCCATTGTCATGGACGAAAAATTAAAGAAAAGGATATTGGGCGAAGCCTATTTTCTCAGAGCCTGGTTTTTTTATAATCTGGTTACTATTTTCGGCGACGTCCCTAAGGTGGATCGCCTTTTGTCTCCCTCAGAATATAAGATGCCCCGTTCTTCCGCAGAAAGTATCTGGAATTTAATTGAAAGTGATTTGACCATTGCTGTTTCAAATCTTCCCCTTCGAAGCCAATATACGCAAGCTGATTTGGGAAGAATTACAAAAGGAGCCGCTCAGGGCTTACTTTTAAAATCGTTGGTGTGGCGTAAAAAGTGGGCGGAAGCTAAAAAGGTGGGGGAAGCTTTAATTTCGTCCGGAGAGTACAAATTAGAGCCCGATTTCAATCGTATTTTTACAAAAGCAGGTGAAAATGGCGTGGAATCGGTATTTGAAATTCAATATATGACGGAATCAGGGGGAAATTGGGGTAACAATAATAATAATGAAGGGACCTTTACCAATGTTTTTGTTCGCGCCCGAGGACAATTCGATGGATTTGGATTTAATATCCCAACCAAAAGTCTGGTTGATGCTTTTCTAGCTACAGGCACAGAAGATCCCCGATTAAAAGCTACCGTTTTTAGAGTGGGAGAGCCCATGGGCGATCGCGGAATTTTTACAAAAGAGGCTACAGGAGGTTATCCTCACGATTACTACGGTAAAAAATACTTTAATAACAGAAGTGAACAAGCCACTTTCGGAGATCCAAATCCTAACGGAGGAACGAATGACCGGGTAATCAGATACGCTGATGTGCTGCTTCTTTTTGCTGAAGCTTCTTTCCAGTCAGGCGATCAGACCATCGCCAGAAATGCATTGAATCAAGTAAGAGCAAGAGTTAAATTGCCAGAAATAACTTCTTCAGGAAATACATTGTTAGAGGCTATTTATAATGAAAGAAGGCTGGAACTCGCATTGGAAGGACATCGGTTTTTTGATTTGGTGAGAACCGGGAGAGCGGTAAGTTTTCTGGGCCCTTTAGGATATAAGGAAAATATTCATAAGGTGTTTCCTATTCCTCAATCTCAAATTCAGGCAAGTAATGGCGCTGTTACCCAAAATCAGGGCTATTAATCTACATAAAAGCTAAAGATTATGAAACCATTTTTTTATATATTATCCAGGGGATTACCCATTTTTATACTTATCAGCACCCTATTTTTAGGATGTGAATCTTATCAGGAACCTGATATTCAATTAGGAAAATCACCAGATTTACCTACCCTTTCGGTTGTTCAGTTAAAAACAGATTCTAATCGGGTGGTGGTTAGTGAGAAAAGTGATTTGGTTTTTGATCGTTTATGGTCGGCCGTAGGAGCCAGTCCTGACAGGACAAAAAAGGGATTAGATACTTTTTATTTTCCTAAAGCTGGGCGGTATAACATATTATGGTCAGGTTCATTTAAAGGTGGCTCTGGCACTGGGCAGCAAAGTTTTTCCGTGGTTATACCTAAAGATGCTGTTACTCCTTGTACTGGTTTAGCGACTCTTTTAGCAGGTGGGTGTGACCCAACCAGTCGAAAATGCTGGACTTTCAGTAAAAAAGCAGGGGCGGTAGCCGTTGGTCCAACGCCAGGTTCTGCCGAATGGTTTACTTCTCCGCTAAATGGTCTCCAGAATGAGCAGTACGATGATAATTTTTGTTTTGCCTGGGCAGAAAACAAATTTATTTATGAAAATAATGGATTAACTGTTGATCCTTGGAATGGATATAAGCCGGTACCTTTTTCTTTGCCGGGAAAACCACAATGGCAACTTATTCCTATTGGTCCTGCAGGTGTTCCTCGCATTGAACTTCCGGAAGGTGCCTTCATGGGGGTTTGGGATGCCTCAAATGTCTATGACATCGTGAGATTAACGGAAAAAGAGATGATTGTAAGAACTCCATTTTTAAAAGGGGGTGGTTGGTTTGAATTATATTTTGAAGCTAGATAAACGTTTTAATTTTGAAATACTTAACTTTTTATTCAATTCTGTGTGCTTTTTTGTTGTTTTCCATGTCAAAACCTCCCAAAAAGTACAAACTTGTCTGGTCTGATGAATTTTCAACAGAGGGATTACCGGATGCCAGTAAATGGACTTATGATGTGGGTGATGGTTGTCCCCGAATCTGTGGTTGGGGAAATAATGAGTGGCAATATTACACCGAGGCAGATATCGACAATGCCTCTGTAAAAGATGGAAAATTAACCATTGAGGCCCGACCAGAAAAAATGGGAGGGAAGGAATATACTTCTGCCAGGATGCTTACCAGAAACAGGGCTTCCTGGAAATATGGCTATTTTGAAATGAGAGCAAAAACACCCGTTGGCTTAGGTACCTGGGCTGCTATCTGGCTCTTGCCAGAGAAAAACAACTACGGAGAATGGCCGGGAAGTGGAGAAATTGATTTGTTGGAACACGTAGGGTTTGCTCAGGATTCTATTTTCGGCACCGTTCATACGGAAGCTTTCAATCACATGATTGGTACGCAAAAGGGAGGAGGCGTTGGTAAAATAAAGCCACACGAGGACTATCATTTATATGCCATAGACTGGACTCCTGAAAAAATGGATTTTTTATTTGACGGGAAAATTTATTTTACTTTCTATAAGGAGGCATTGGCAAATAGTAAACAATGGCCTTTTGACCAACCTTTTCATGTCATTTTGAACCTTGCCGTTGGGGGTAACCTCGGAGGTAAAATGGGGGTTGATGCAACAGCTTTCCCCGCCCGATTTTCTATCGATTATGTGAGAGTTTATCAAAAAAAGGACTAAATGAAAAACGTAATATACATTTTTAAGTTTTTGCCCTTTTTACTTTTGATTCAAGGGTGTTTTAAGGAGGGGGATATCGATGAGTTGCCAGATTATAATGCGCCACAGGTTTCTTTCATTGCTCAAGCTCTCTCTATTCCCGAGGGTAATAAAGACACCACTATACAGTTAGGTATTCAACTGAAAGGGGAAAACAGGACCCAGGTGATGGTTAAATATCAGGTTAATGGGTTAACAGCTACACCAGGGACTGATTATGAGGAGATTACAGAGGGCAAAATATTCATTAAACCAGGAGAACTTACCGTGTTCATTCCTATTAAAATATTTGGGGATGCCGTTAAGGAGACTGACGAAAAACTGGAAATTGTACTCATTCAAGCTTTAAATGCTACCTTAAGTGAACCTACTCGATTGACAATTACCCTGGTTAACGATGATTTTAGTTTGATTGACAAGATAAATATCCCTAAAACTGGATATATTTCACCCGATAGCTATACTGGCTTTACCAAAGTTTGGGAGGAGAGTTTTCAGGGAACTAATCTGAATAGTGCCGTTTGGAACTACGAACTGGGCGATGGATGTCCGGGAAATTGCAACTGGGGAAATAATGAGTTACAATTTTATCAGGAAAAAAATGCCCAGCTTTCCGACGGATATTTAATCATTGAGGGAAAAAAGGAAACGGTAGGTGGTAAAAATTATACCTCCTCCAGACTGACAACGCAAAGAAAGAAATCGTTCAAATATGGACGTATCGACATTCGAGCCGCTGTTCCTGAAGGAAAGGGGTATTGGCCGGCGCTCTGGATGTTAGGGGATAATATACCTCAGGTTCCCTGGCCCGCTTGCGGTGAGATAGATATTATGGAAACGAGTGGTGATAAAATAAACAGAGTGGTGGGTACCGCACATTTTGGTGCCACGGTGGCGCAGCACAGGTTTAGAACTGGCGCTACCTTTTCCTCCGGTGAATATGATTTTAATACTTCATTTAATGTGTTTTCTATCATCTGGGAAGAAAATAAGATTCAATGGCTGGTAAATAATGTACCATATCACCAATTGACCCCTGCCGATTTGAACGGCCAACCCTATCCGTTTAATCAATCTTTCTTTTTTATCGTCAATCTGGCCATCGGTGGTAATTTTCCTGGCTCACCCGACGCAAGAACCGTTTTCCCCCGTTGGTTTGTTGTGGATTATATAAAAGTATTTCAAAAGGGATAAAGGGATTTCTGAGAATAAACAACAAAAAAGGTAGGTAGTACGCATTTGTCCATAAAAATGGCTAAATTGATAAGTCGCTTATTTTTTTAACAATTAAACTATTAGAAATGGATGCTTTTATCAAATTAGGAAAGTACTTATTAGCCATTCCAATGGCTATTTTCGGACTATTTCATTTCATTAGCGGTCCTGCCATGGCAGGGATGGTTCCAGCGGCTATCCCCGGTGGCGTAATTTGGGTTTATTTGACGGGTATTGCTTTGATTGCCGCTGCGGTCGCAATACTCACGGATAAAATGGCAAAATTAGCCTCTGTTTTACTAGCCGCTTTGTTATTAGTGTTTGTGTTGGTTATTCATTTAAAGGGTGCAATGGCCGGTGACCAATCTGCAACTGCCAGTCTATTGAAAGATATTGCCATAGCTGGAGGCGCCCTCGTTTTTGCAGGGACAAGAAAGAGTTAACTTTAATGTATTTATAAACTATATTTAATTGAAGGGGAATGAAAATTTTATCATTCCCTTTTTTAATTTTATAAGCAAAAATAATTACATGAAATACTTTTGGTTTCTGGCTATCCTTTTTTCCTCCGGTTTAAACGCTCAATCATCTAAGTTTGATTGGCTAATTCATTCCGTTCCTCAAAAATCAACCGTCACAGAAGAGGATAATACGCTGGTTATCCAAAATGGATTATTGAGAAGATCCTTTTATTTAGGAAAAAATATAGGATGCTTTGATTTCGTGAATCTGACAAATCAACAGCAACTGATAAGAGCCATAAAGCCAGAAGCTCGCTTGATTATTGATCACAAGGAATACCATATTGGCGGCTTGGTGGGTCAAAAGGAAAATGGATATTTTCTACCAGAATGGCTTCCTTCCCTGACCAAAGGGGAAAATGATTTTATGTTTACCAGTTATCTGGTTTCAGATATCAAACCTGGCATTCAATGGAAATCGAATACCTGGACAGGTAAATTTCTGGCAGCAACCGGGAAAGAACTGGTGCTGAAGTTTGAATCTCCGGTAAATGAGTTGAAAGGATTAAAAGTGGAGGTTCATTATGCGCTATATGATGGTATCCCTTTGATAGTAAAATGGTTGACTATTCTCAATGAATCATCCAAAGAGGTGAAATTACACAGGGTGGTAAATGAAGTGCTGGGTTTAGTGGAAGAGGAAAGTGCAGTCGTTGGTTCTCCTGATGAAATGAAAAAACAACATGGTATCTATTTTGAGACCAATTATGCTTTCAATAATGCCATGCGTTATGATATAAGTGATCAGACTACTCATTGGAAAACAGATAGCGTTTATACTTCTCAGGTGAATTATAATTTTCAAACCCCTTGTTTGCTTGAAATTTATCCGGAAAAAGCACCGGGAATTACACTGAAAAGGGGCGAAATTTTTACTTCAGTTAAAACCAATGAACTGTTGATGGACAGTTATGACAGACAAAGAAGGGGGTTGATGTTGAAAAAAATGTATAGAACCATAGCGCCCTGGACTACCCAGAATCCTATTTTCATGCATTTGGTGAGTAAATCCGATGATGAGGTGGTGCGTTGTATCGATCAATGTGTTCAGACAGGTTATGAAGCCGTAATCTTGAGTTTTGGTAGTCATCTGAAAATGGAGGACACTTCGAATATCAATATTACGCGATGGAAGAAATTAGCAGATTATGCTCATAGTAAGGGTATTTTACTTGGCGGTTATGCCCTGTTCAGCAGTCGTCGGATTAGCGACGAACATGATGTTATCGATCCTAAAACAGGAAAACCCGGTGGCGCCCTTTTCGGGAATGCGCCTTGTTTTGGAAGTACCTGGGGACTGGATTTCAGGGATAAAATCAAGTATTTTTTTGAAAAAACTGGGTTTGATATTTGGGAAAATGATGGACCTTATCCGGGTGACGTATGCGCATCAACTTCTCATCCCGGTCATGAGGGACTGGAGGATTCTCAATGGAGGCAGATGGAAATTCAAAAGGAACTTTATCGTTGGTTGAACGAAAAGGGGGTTTATATCAATGCGCCGGATTGGTATTTTTTAGATGGTACTCATAAGATTGCGATAGGTTACAGGGAGGTTAATTTTTCTCTTTCCCGGGAGCAACAAAGGGTCTTAAACAGGCAAAATATTCACGACGGTACCCTGGAAAAAATGGGCTCAATGAGCTGGGGTTTTGTTCCTTTAACAAAATATCAAGGGGGTGGACCGGAAGCTATTCTTGAACCTTTAAGTGAGCATTTAAAGGATTATGAAAATCTGATGATGCAATATTATGGTGCAGGAGTGCAAGCCTGTTACCGAGGCCCCCGATTATATGACACGGAGGAAACCAGGCAATTGGTTTTAAAAACGGTTGCATGGTATAAAAAATACCGGGATATCCTGAATGCAGATATGGTTCATCTGCGAAGAGCCGATGGCAGGGATTGGGATGGCTTGTTACATGCCGATCCATCGGGTAAATACAAAGGCATGCTCATGTTGTACAATCCTACCAAAAAGGACATCACCAGAACCATTTCGGTGCCTCTATATTATACAGGTCTGACAGACACAGCTGTATTTAGGGAAAGGGAGGGAAAACCAATAACTTTAAAGTTAAATAGAAATTATGAATCGGACTTAGTGGTTACAATTCCTGCCGAAGGTTATACGTGGTTAACGGTAGAGTAGTAATACTAATTTTAAAGTATATTTGTTTAGTTAAATGAATATATGCTGAAATCACCTCTTTTTTTGTTAATGTCACTCGTGACATTAAACAATGTTTATGGTCAACTATCACAATACCAAGGAATTGTATTTGACAGTGAAACCAAGAAACCTATTGAGTTTGCCTCGGTATCGGTTTTAGGAAAAGACTCTTCTATCGTTGCAGGAACGGTGACAGATGAGAATGGTAAATTTCAAGTTAAATCGGAACGAGGAAATAGTAGTATTTTACGCTTTCAATTCATGGGTTATGAATCACTTGACTTTAAACCTGGGGAGAAAACAGAAAATATTCCAGCTATTTATCTTACGGCATCGGTTAGTACCTTAGAGGAGATTATCGTCAATGGGGAACGAAAAACCCAGACCATTCAAATTGATAAACAGATATTTGATACTAAACAATTTCAAAATGCAGCTAACGGAACTGGATTAGATCTTATTTCCAGGCTTCCCTCAGTAACGGTGAATGTGGAGGGAGAGATATTATTAAGAGGAAGTGCCAGTTTTCTGGTGCTAATAGATGGAAAACCTACGCAAAGAACTGCGTCGGAAGCCTTAGCTCAATTACCTGCTAATGTTATTGAAAAAATAGAATTAATCACTTCGCCTTCCGCAAAATACGATGCAGACGGCAAGGCAGGAATTGTAAATATTATTACCAAAAAAGATCAGATTATTGGCTGGAGCCTGGTGGCCAATGGTATGACGGGCGGTCGGGAACCTTTGCGTTATGGATCTGATTTTTCAGCCAATTATTCGGGTTCTAAGGCTAGTTTTTTTGTGGGCGCTGATTATAGGCGCTTTGATATTGAGGGATTTAGAATTGGGGAAATAAGAACTGTACTAAAAGATTCCCTCACTTTCCTTCCTTCTGAAGGCATTAGAAATTATAAAGATTATCAATATGGTATTAGATCTGGTTTGACTTATACGCCAACCAAGAGGGAGGTTTTAAATGTAAATTGGTATATGGGTGAAAAACAAACAGACCGAACGGCAAATTTGCATTATGAGGAATTTGTGAAAACGGGTAGTAATATTAATCTTTTCGATCCTTCTTTTGGTTCTCCTTTTCGCCGATTTTTCAACCAAAATTTATATGTAAGGAAAGGAAATTTTCAAACACTAAATGCTGATTATACCAGAAGTTTTGCTAACAAGGGTAAAATAACCATGTTGGGTGTTTTTGAGTACTCCGTTTTAGGAGGGCCATTAAATAAT
>JAFMBH010000120.1 GCA_017858735.1 Bacteroidota bacterium | reverse complement strand
TGGCAAGCAATTTAGAATTCATAGTATTTATAATTTAGTTATGATTAATTTTAAAAAATAGTATAAGTCATTTGTGGAGGCTCTATTAAAATAGTTTCAAGCAATTTTTAAATAGAAATATCATGTTATTAATTTTTACCCATCATTTTTAATATATTCTTTATCATTGACAAAATAAACTTTACTTTTATTAAAATCTCTGACCATTACCGTTTCTTGTTTAAATTCTTTACATATTTCAGATGCTATTAAAATCAAAATATCGGAATCAACACCATCAATAGTAATAGTATAAGATTTTTTGTACAATGTTATTCCATTTTTAAATGTATGTCCACTAAAAAAGTTTCTACTTAACGTATATTCAGACTGAATAAATTTATCTACTAATATGTTTTTAATTCTGCCCCTAACATTTAGTCTATTTAAAAATGCTTTCCTTTTACCATCAAAGAAAAATTTAACCATATCAATAAATGTTTCAGCCTTAATTAGAGTAGCATCTAAGTCTGTGGAAAATATAATTACACCAGCAGAATTAGCAAGTTCAAAATCAAATTCCTCATATAACATAAACCGGCAATTTTTCAGTTAATATCATTGAATCAATCCCTTTGATATTTTCAACATCATAAATATCCTGGATTATAAATCCATTTTCACTCAAAATATGGATAATTTCTCTGGTGGTACTATCATTCTTGTTCAAGAATTGTTTCCAGTTTTTTACTTTCTCTATTAGTTTTCTTATTTCATAGCTCATAGGTTAATTATTACATATAAAAAATTATAATATACTTTTTCATCATTAAAAGTGCCAATTTGATCTGAAGAGTGCGTTGCATTTCCTCTGTAAGTTTTACTTTGCATTTTGTTATTTTTTTAAATTTTTGTTCCTACTCTTTACCATTTTTGAAATCCTTGTAGGATTCCATCCATAAGGAAATTTCTATAAATATTAGCACATATTTTCTGTCTATCCCTTTTAAAGATTCCTGAAGAAGAAAAATTATTTCAAGCACATTCCAAGCAATTGTTCCATACTGCCGTTAAAGTCATTGCCGTCTGTCAAAACTTTTATTCCTTCTACCCGAACTCTATCTGTAAACTGATGGAAAGTCCAATTCAATCTTCTTATCCTAAATTTTCGGTTATAGCTGGCAACCCATAAAGGATAATCATTTATATGACCTTTCAGATTCCGTTTGTAAAAATGTAAACCTGTATAAACCATAGGTTTGACCCCATACTCCTTTTCCGCCATTTTTAGCCAAATCGAAATATCCTGTCTCAATCTTTTTCTTCCTTTTCGCCCCATTTGTTCGACATCCAAAATAGGAATGAAATCTTCTTTACTTAATCTTACCGTTTTTTTGTAATTCAAAAATTGGCTTTCCGGATTTTCATTGGGTCTGTAATAATGATAAGCTCCTCTTACATAACCAAAGTCTTTAGCTTTTCTCCAATTGTATAAGAATTGCTTGTCTTTTCCATTTATCCCCATGGTGGATCTGATGAATACAAATTTAATGGGATGTTTGGAAGTACTTACTCTTTTCCAGTTTATTCTGCCCTGATAATGTGAAACATCTAAACCAAAAATATATTCTGAATGAGACAAGGGCGCTTCCCTTAGAAAAAGAGGAGAATTTTCTTTTAAGAAAAGATAACCAACGGATGAAAGGATAATGATAAATAAAAATATAATCCAATAGATATATTTTCTTTTATTTTGTTTTTCCATAGCTTAAGGAATTTCAATAAATTATATTAATAAATATTATTTGGTAAGGCTATTCAATAATCTCCTCACTCTTCTTTTTTCAATTATCCAAAGAATAAAAAATAAAAGAATGAGAAGAGGCTGTAAAATAACGAAAAGTACTATGTTCATTTCCTGATAACTGAGGCCCCAAACCATACCATAATAGTATATACAATCACAACACCAATAAAAAAAGGCATCTACAGAAATAAAGCCCTTAGAAAATAAAACAGTAAATAGTTCTGCTGAGGAGGAATAGCCATCTTTTTTTAAATAAAACCCCGGACCATAAAGGTTTTTTCCTGAAACAATCGATGGCAGGGCCAGCATAAAAAATACGATTGGAATTAACCAATTTTTCATAATATTATTTTTAGGTTCTTAAATTATCCTGAAAAATTTCAAAAATACATAGCCAGATAGTAAAACTTTTTATTTGACTTATCAAATGAAATATAAATGACATCGTCTAAAAGCTTACCCTTGTAAATAGATTTAATATTTTTCACACTGAAATTATCAGGATTTATCAATTCGGTCGGATAATTATCAAGTTTATCTACTTTTATAAAGTTTGTATTTTTCTTTATTTTTCTCACAGAAAAAGGCAGTATTCAAGACGTAATTCAATGAATATACATTTTAATCAAATAGTGTTGTCAAAACTAATAATCAATGAACATTCAAAATTGTATCCAACTTATAAAGCTTTCCTTCAAATGGTCTAATTGTCAATCCTTCAGGCAACGAACATAGGCACCAACCGATTTATCACCATAGTTGGCATCATCGTTGAAGCCTCTAATATAATCTTTGTAAAAATCCCGGCCAAAGGCATATGATTTATTACTCTCAGTAGTACTCCAAAAGAGTGCATTCTCACTAATGCTTTTGAAACTATTATTGGTACTGCGAAAACCACCTGGAAGTGCAGAAAAACCACTTTCATTAGTTGCTCCTTCATTGGGTGATTTCCAATAAGCAGTACCCTTGAGTATCATTTTACCAGCTGCCACTTTGTCTCCTCCTAAATAGTCAGTTAAAGTAGTCCATTCCTTGTCTGTTGGAATATGCCAGCCTTTAGGCGCAAGTCCTCTTGCATCATTTACAGCATACCAATTGTAGAGTTTTCCATATATTTCACCATTTTTAACACTATTATTATAGTAGCACCAGGCAGGCTCCCCTCTCTCTCCAGCAGCCACCCATTCTGCATCGGTTCTCACTTCTGGAATAGAATCACCATTTCTGAAACGGTCTACATCTAAGTTTCTATTTTGCCATATCTGGCTACCAATAGTTACAGAACTAGTTAAAGGTTTATTTTGATTTTCCGTACTGGAGGTTTTTGTTCCTTCATTTTGAGTATTAGTATTCCCTTTCCAAATGAAATAAACCGAAATAAGCGTCAGACAAAGGAATAACCCTAATGCTACATATCGTAAAACCGATCTTTTAGGTTCTACATAAGTCGTATTGTAAGTTCGCGGAACTGGAACGATATCTGTATCTCCTATCTTTACAACTATCGCTGTGTAATTATCTCTAGAAAATTCCTTACACTTGTTATCTAAAGCGAGGGTGATTTTATCCAAATCTGACTCTCCTTTAAATAAAGCCCTAAAATCCTCATTTGACCAAGATTCCAGAATACCATCAGAACATAAGAGAAAGATGTCACCTTTTTTGATATCGGTGAGGGAATCAGTCTCTATCACCGTGGGTTTGAACTGCCCTTGAACGTCCCTGGTGATAATATTTGATTTAGGATGATTGATAGACTCCTGTTGAGTGATGATTCCCGCTTTTAAAGCTTCATTAACCCAACTATGGTCTTCCGTTTGAAATAATATTTCCCCGTTCCTAAACTGGTATATCCTGCTATCTCCAACCCAACCTACGTTGATACCTTTGGGTAGGACTTGCATCACAGTAAGCGTTGTAGCCATTCCCTTTGCCTCGGGATTTTCCTCGAGATACTGGCTCAGGTTACCTTCTGCAAAAAGGAGTGCCTCTGGCAGAGGATAATCCCTTTGGCTTTTTGAGAATTGTAAGAAAGTATCCGTGACTATTCTGGAAGCAATTTCACCCTTTTCATTGCCACCCACACCGTCACAGACCACATAGATATTGTCGTCAATGAATCCATAACTATCCTCATTATTTGCTCTTTTCCCCTGTTCGGAAAGAAAAGAAATTTTTTCAATTTCTAACATAATTTCTGATTTAAATCATCATATCCAAACCATAATCGGTCGAATCCATTTCAAAATTATCTGTTTCCACATAGGCTTCAAAGTCGGTTTCACTGAATTCCATCATATAATCACTTTCTACGGATGCATCAGAAAAAGAATCCCATTCTATTTCCTGATAATCTGCATTATAAATATCTCCCGTTGTATTCGGTTCTAAGCTACCTAAACCTAAATATTCTCCGTAGGAATCTTCTTCTGCAAAATTCATATCTGTGTTAGAAAATTCTCCCATATCGTCAGCAAAAAGATGTTCTACCACAAATTCATCTTCCGGACTTACCATAGTGAAAGACCCGTCATCTATCACCCCATCCATGTCAAAGTCGTGCAATTGAATCGTGTAAGTCAGCCCCTATTGCATTTCACCTCCTCCACTAACACCCACGGTATCTCCTTCATAAATTACGTCATTAATGTCTGCCCCATCAAAACCGCCAAAAGATTATTTTAAAATTATTAGGGAAATATAACATTGGGTGCTTTTAAGTTTGTGTTTGAATTAATCGATTAAAAATTGGAAAAGATGGTTTTTACCATATTTGAATTATAAAGATCTTCGGGTGACACAACTTTTTCCTTAAGATTTATAGTGGCACCGTACCTTTTTTTAATTTCATTTCTTACCGTTCTACCTGACAAATCAAAATCAGAAAAAGTTTTTGGAGTGCACAAATCGTAACCCGCTGCTTTATAAATTTTCCAAACAATTTCAGAACAATACATTTTTTTATCAGACCACTCAAACTTAATATCATAATTTTTTCCAAGTTGTCTTTTGCCATAGGCAAACATTAATTGCTTTTTTTCATCGGTAATTCTCTCCTTTAACCTGACTACTTTATACTTACCCGCTACACCTCTGGAAATCCATTGATTTAAGGGCGTTAATTTAACCGGATTTACCGCTTCAAGAACATAGGGTTTTCCTGATCTGTAATTAATGATGCCGCAATGACTCAAATTGGAATTGGTCAACGTTTGTATCATTTGACTCTGAAAGGATTTAGATGTGTGAAAAATGATGTCTCCATTTTGTAATTTTTCAGGTGCACAACTAAAGGACACCAAAAAAATTGATAATAAATACAATAGATTTTTCATAATTTATAAAAAATTGAGGTTTTAAATTTTTCAAAGGCAAAACAATAAAATTGAAAATAATATTGTGATGGGTTTGTTAATTTCATTTCCAAAATTTCCATTTAGGAATCCTATTAGCGTAATCTGTTGCACAATTTTTGTTAAAATCAAACCACTTTGCTTTATTCATTTGATTCAATGGAACATCTATATGAACCGGATCTTCAATCCGAAAATCACCACCCCATCTTAAATCTTTATTTTCACGAATATCATTTATAAAATTTTGCACATTGACATGGGACTTACTCAAGTATTTCTTTTTTAAATGATGGGAAAGATATATCCTATTTTTTCTTTTAACATTAAAATCTATAGCAAACCCAGCCAAATGATTAGATAGCTTTGCTGGTTTAACAATATTCCTGCTTATTTTCTGATTTTCGTTTCTATAACTTTGAATTACAATCAATTCAATATCATTATCAGCGGCATATTTGTCAATTTGTTCTATATACTGTTTAAAATCTTTATGAATCAATATTTGTCGTCCTAATAATCCATGAATATTACTGCCATTGTATTCTACCAACGCCTTGAAATTTTTGGTTTTATAATGAGACCAAAATGGATATTTAAAATATAGTAATAGGAAGAAAATGGAAAGAATTCCTAAACTAATCAGTAATATCAATTTTTTAGTTAAGTTCAACTAATGCCATTTATTTCGTTAAGTAACTGTTCCATAGCTATATCGGCAAAATCAATGTTGTAAGGAATATTTTGTAATTTTCGAAATTCAGAAAGTAATGAAAAATTTACAGCGGGATTATCATTAATTTCCCTTGAATGAACAAATTTATGGGTTTCATCTGACCAAAATATTGCGCTAATACTACCACTTAATGGTGAGCCGGTTATGCTAATCAGATTTAACTTTTTAAAGCCTTCCAGTTTTTCAAAATAAATATGCGTTCCATTTTCAATAGCCTCAAATAATGCCCCTAAGGTGTAAATAGAACCGCCAATATGTGCTCCACCGCTTGTTAATAAGCTTGGTCTCAGGAGGTAATATTCAGCCTTGCTAAGAACAAGCTGTCTATTAGAAAAGATAAGGTCCTTATTTTCGTTAAATAAATCATTCATTCGCTTATTTGCATCATTTCGGATTTGATCTAAAAAATAAATCTTATACAAGCTTTCACTTAATTCAATTTGACTGTCAATAATTTTTAAATTATTGTCATGGATAATCGAAACAAGAATTTTAACTACTTGTTTGTATTTATTTTCAAGCAGATAGTGTGCATCCTCTTCTCCTATGACATTACAGAATCTACTTTCAGAAATAACCCATTTTTCATGATCAAAAGTCATTGATCTTCCGGAATTAGTCGTAAAATTCATAATATTTATATGACTATTATGTTTATGGTATTATAAAGCTCCTTTTTAAAAGCTTATATTTTCGTTCATACATTACTACCAGAAAATGACTCTAATTAACAGTTATGCCCATTTTTATTTCACCTTGAGCATTGATGTTGAATTTTTGGATTTTATCATAATCCAGTTCTGGATAAGCAAGTAATTCCTCAGGGCCATTGAATTGAATCAACCGAAATTTATCCTTGAATACCTTGTTATATTTTTTATCTAAAATATAATAATATGCGATATGATCACATGCAATCATATATTTATCGTTAATAATATCAGATACTTGATAATGAGATTTTAATTGGTTTTTATTTTTAAGCAACGGGATAAATTGGGTTTTTAATTCATTTATCCAATATTCGCAATCTTCGATTTTCCATTGTTTTTTATCTATTCGTCGATTTAAAAATCCTACTAATTTATCTTCAAATTCATATTCATATCCATTTGCCTTTAACCAACGATTGTATTTGGCCGTATTTTTTTCTTTCATCACATTCAAAACATACCTCTCTGCCATACTAAGTTTTACAAGTAATCTTTTTTGTTCTTTATAGGTGAGCGAATTGAAAGTTTTAACAAGATAAGGTTTAGCCCACTGATAAATCATTTCCAGATAGTTTTTATTAGGGAGAATGGATTCATTTAATATCTCCAATGTTACCCTTCCTAATCGATTGTAGTTTCCTAAAGCAAAAATAGAATAGGCTGTCAAATTAAATTGTCCATCATAATTCTTATATTCATAGAGTAAACTATGAATACTTGAAAAAAGTAATTCATCGTAGGGTATAAGATTATTTTCAGGCAAAGTCTCTGGAACAATCAAATCAAAAAAAGGTCTTTTATACTCTACATAAGCACTGCTAAGCATTGATAAACAATAGGTAGTACTACTATTGGGTGATTCGTATATGGAGAATCGACTTGGGCTTATTTTGAAGACATCGGGAGAAATGGCTTGGGAAAATAGCGAAGAAACCGTAATTAATAATACAAATACAACTAAATTATTTTTCATTTTTTGTTATTGAATTGTATAACGTAAATAGCTATTTGATATTTTAATAGCTTAAAAAAAAATTAGGCTAATTTTTTAGGCGTTGGCCAGCATATTATGGAGATGGAAGAGCGATATTCTGAGTAGAGCGGTTTGTTTCTTATGGAATAAATATTTCCCTTAAAAACTCTAACCAGGTTTATACCTTTCGACCGTCAAAAACAACATGATAAATTTTTGGGGACTGCCTTCTAAATCTTTTAAAATATGCAATTAAACCAAGGAGTAAAAGGAAGATTAGTTACAAACAAAAAACATTTCAAGCTTGACTTTGAGAACATTTTTGAAAAGCTTTATCTGTTTTGGAAAGAGTTTATATATTATTGTCCAACTATAGATGTAGTTTTAAAAACACATAAATAATTTTTTCGTTAATAATTTCAGTTCCTAAATTATTGGGGTTATGAAAGAGTTCTCCATTTTTGTAAATGACTGCATGTCCTAATCCTTTGTTAGAATCACCGCTAACTATATAATATGAATCAATAAAATTCTCTTTTAAATAATCTTCCCAATCATTTAGCTCACCATATACCAAAACTACCCCAAATTTATTTCGTAATACTAAGTTAAGAGCTTTTAAATATTCATCCCAATCATCTTGATAGTCTGACAAAAATGGAATTTCGTTTATTCCAACATCAAACAAACTCGCAATGCAAGCAGCAAAACAATTGCCTTCTAAACCATATTTAGTTTGATATACCTTTATCATAAATTATACCTAAAATCCAATTTTTATTTTTTCAAAAGAAGCAATTAATCCTAGGTCAAATTCTTCTCCATTTGAGGAAATGATTCTTCCATAGTTTTGTGTTGCCAATCCGTTGACTTTATTGTCAAGTCCCCCAATTAAAACTGCTTGTGAATTTGCCAGAGCTAAACCGCCTTTCACATTAACAGTTGTTCTGATTCCTGCATCTAAAACTATAATAGTAGGTTTGAGTAATTCCATATTTACAGTTCTATCAATTCCAGCAATTATCATAATTATATCATATCCATCCTTGTTATTGACAATGTCGTCTGTTTTACTACCAGCTGGAAGTATGAATAAGGATTTACTGGCAAGTGGTATTAATGTTCCATTTTCTAAATTAATAATAATCATTGTTTTCCTTCTAAAGCTTTTATTTTCGGGTAAGATACTCCCTATTCTTAGGGCTGCTTTTTATCAAAGTTAAGATATAATTTCTTGTTAAAAACATTTAACGATCATAATTTTTTTTTGTTAAAATTTATATTTAAAATTCAATGTTTACGAATAATTACCTTACAGGATTCAAATAATTGGACTAAATTGCGTCCCACCACATTGGCAATGGGATGGTTTCAATTCTGAATATGTAACTCCGCAATCGTTGCACGAAAAATTACTATTACCCTTGACTTCAGGA
>JAFMBH010000119.1 GCA_017858735.1 Bacteroidota bacterium | reverse complement strand
TACAACCAAAACTAGGTGTATAGGCGAAAGTTTGTTTCGCCTATATGGTAGTTATGCGGCACCCTAAAAGACGACCGTGCTAAAAACAAACTGACCGAATTTTTTCAGAATTTGACATCAAAGAATCAAACTTATTTGTAAATTTGCCAAAATTGTCAAGGTGAAATTTTCAAGAAGATGAAGGAAACATTCGGAGAATACATACACAAACTTAGGTCGGACAACAGCTTGACGTTAACTAAACTTGCGGCTGCATTAGACATTGACCAATCTACTCTTTCAAAAATAGAGAACGGGAAAAGAAATGTTCCAGTTGAAGTCCTACCAAAGCTATCGAAGATTTTCAATCTTGACCTGAAACTATTGGAACACGAGTATTTCAGTGAGAAAATTGCTGAAATCATTTATCCGCAAGAAGAACCAAGAGAACTTTTAAAAGCGGCTGAAGAAAAGGCAAAATATATGCGAATCAAGAATCAACAACAAGGAAAAATAAACTTTTAAGCTATGATAAAATATTCAAAACTTCGGGACAAGCTAAAAGTTGAAACCTTAAATGGCAATGCGGAAGATTTAGCTTTTTTCACCCACTATCTTCACAACCATACAAACGGAGTATCAAAATCTTTTGAAAAAAGAGCAAAAGAATACTATTGTTCAATGAGCGAAGAACTGAATATTGTAGCAGAGCCAGAATTGCAGGCAATGCTTCCCATAAAATGGGATATTCCATTTCCAGCACCTGAAAATCCTGAGTTTACTTTTATTGACCTTTTTGCAGGAATTGGGGGTTTCAGAATCCCATTACAAGAACTTGGCGGTAAATGTGTTTTTTCTTCTGAGTTTAATTATCACGCACAACGTGCCTATGAATTTAATTTTGGTGAAGTGCCTTTTGGCGACATCACAAAACTTAATTTAGATATTGTTCCAAAACACGATATTCTATGTGCAGGTTTTCCTTGCCAACCATTTAGCATTTCAGGTAAAATGAAAGGCTTTGAAGACACAAGGGGAACGTTGATTTATCACGTTTTTGAATTAATTGAGAAACGACAACCAAAGGTTGTTCTTCTTGAAAATGTAAAGCATTTGGTTTACCACGACAACAAAAGAACACTTTCGACTATAGTTCAACACTTGGAAGAAATGGGTTATGTGGTTTCAAAAAAAGTTTTGAACGCTTCTGACTTTGGTTTGCCACAAAATAGAGAACGCATAATTATCATAGGACATAAGGAAACTAAATTTGATTTTTCAAAAATCAAAAAGAAACCTAAACCAGCTCTTAAAGTCTTTTTAGACAAAGAAAACGATTTTGAATATTTAGATGAGCCTTATACTATTTTGGATGAGCAAAAAACGCAAGATTCAGGCTTGGTTTTCGCAGGTTACAGAAACAAAACTATCCGAAAAGCAGGAGTAAGACCAGGAACAGAACACTTGTCAAGAGTTCATAAACAACCAAACAGAATTTACTCTACTGAAGGTGTTCATCCAGCTCTTCCATCGCAAGAGTCATCAGGAAGATTTTGGATTTGGCACGAAGGAACTGTAAGGAAACTTACAATTCAGGAGTGCTATAAAATTATGGGATTCCCGAAAAAATTCAAGTTACTTAACAACAAAGCAGAACTATATAAACAAGTTGGCAACTCTGTTGCCGTTCCAATGATTAAAGCCGTTGGAGAGCAGATTAAAACACAACTTTTAAAATTAGAAAAATAGATGGAGCCAACAGAATTTTTAGAAAAAATATACGCTGAATCAATGGAACTTGTTGGTTCTGATGATAAAATTAAATCTGACTTAAATAAGGCAGTTGAGAATCATCTACTTGAAATATTAGGTAGGTCGGAATCTGCAAAAGCGGTAATCACAGTTATACTAACAAGTGCTGTTTACAAAAAATTAAACCCTGCTCAAGACATACGAAATCATCAAACAAGTATTCCAAATGGTTATTCGGGAAGAACATTTGATTCAAAATTCATAACTCCTTTTCTTAAAGGGATAAAGTTTCCTGCAATGGCAGAAAGCGGTTGGCTAACTCGTTCATTAGAACAGAAAGTTCCCTACGATTCAAATTATTCAGGAGCAATAAGACCCGACTCATTAAAGACTGCATTTCTTGAAACTATTGACTTTATTCAAAAAGGAAAAGACATTGATAAACTTTTAAGTTTTTTGTTTCAAGGACTAATAATCCAAAGAAATGCACAACAAATAGACTTGGCAAAGCCTTTAAACTTGCCAATCGCAACAATAATTGATTTATTGTGCAAACACTTTGACACGAAGTATTCAGCAGAAGGAGCTTCTCGCTTACCCGTATTGGCACTATATGCAGCTTACCAATGCTTAATAAATGAAACCAAGAGATTTGAAGGTAAAGTTTTGTTGCCAATGGAAAGCCATACTTCGGCTGACAGCCGAAGCGGGCGTATTGGCGACATCGACATTGTTGATGAAAAGGAACGAGCTTTTGAAGCAGTAGAAGTGAAACACGGAATTCCAATAACGGCACAACTTGTAAAAGACGCATTTGAGAAATTTAAGACAACTCAAGTAAACCGCTATTACTTGCTATCAACCGCAAATATTGACACCTCACAAGCTGACGAAATCAACAAAGAAATAGAGAGAATAAAAAACATTCACGGTTGCCACGTAATTGCAAACGGTTTGACAAATTCATTAAAATACTATTTGCGACTACTTTCTGATACATCAGAATTTATTGAATACTATGTAAACAGTATAGAAATAGATACAGCATTGAAGTATGAACACAAAAAGGAATGGAATAATATCATATCTCAAATGTGACGAAAAAGAAGGGCGAAGGCATAACATCGGTTTTGCAAAATGGCGGGTTCAGTGCTTCTATGACAGTTTAGTGCAAGGTTCAAGTTCAGTTTTTCAATTGAACATTTGTGCTAAAAGTCCACCACTTCGCCAAGGTGTGCTGTGAATGATTAATCTTGAAGTATGGGTTAATCAATGCTGTGTAAAAGATGATGGTAGGTCCATCAGTATCGGCTTTCAAGAGCAGGTACTAAACCGCCTCTCGGTGCTTGGACAGTAATTGAAAGGTGCTGAACAGAAAGAGGAAAAGGCTATCTTGAATAGTCAGGTAAGGATTAGGGAGACAAACGAAAGTGAACCTGTGATGAAGCTGTGAGATAGTGGCTATGTTTTGTCAAAAGCTCGTATTCTTTGCTACGAGTGAAAAGCTGTAACGGGCGCTTGAATATTGGTTACAGGGCAAACGCAGTTGAGCAGGTGTGAACCTAATTCAGGCTTTTATACGGAACTCAGGAAGTCCTTATAAAATGCAAAGGGAACGGCACAAGTGGGACATGCCCACGAGGCTTACAGTACCGATGTTTATAAGGATGACGGATGCCGTTGTAGTAGTGACGAAGTGTTTGTAATGAACATGGAGCGAAGGGCGGCAGACATACAGTTTCAATAATGTAAACAACTTAAGCAATTAAGGATGACAGACTTATTTGAAACAAAATCAAAACCGGTTCCGATAACCAAAGACATGGTTAGGGAAGCCTATCGCAAGGTTAAGGCGAACAAAGGGAGTGCAGGGGTAGATGAAATTTCATTGAAAGCATTTGATGAAGACTTATCAAAGAACCTGTACAAAATCTGGAATCGCATGGCCAGCGGCAGTTATTTTCCTATGCCTGTAAAGGAGGTTATCATACCCAAGAGCAACGGGGGCAAGCGAAAATTGGGCATTCCGAGCATCAGCGACAGAATAGCCCAAGAAGTAGTAAAAACCTATCTCGAACCACGATTAGAGGCAGTGTTTCTACCGCAGTCGTATGGTTACAGACCCAACAAATCGGCACATCAGGCATTAGAAGAAGTACGCACCAATGTGCGCCATTATGCCTGGGTTATCGACATGGACATCAAAAGTTTCTTTGACGAAGTCAATCACGAACTGCTGATGAAAGCCATAGACAAACATGTGCCAGAGAAGTGGGTAAAGATGTACATCAAACGATGGTTAGAAGCACCTGTACAAACCGAGGAGCGCTTGGTTCAAAAACAAGGGAAAGGCACACCACAAGGCGGAGTTATCAGTCCTTTGTTAGCCAATTTGTTTCTGCATTATGTGCTTGACAAATGGATTGAACAGACTTTTCCTACAGTAAAGTTTGTGCGGTATGCCGATGATATAGTGGTGCATTGCAAAAGCGAGAACCAAAGTCATTATGTGTTAGAAGGCATCAGGTGCAGACTGAAAGAATGTCAACTGCAACTAAGCGAAGAGAAAACCAAAATCACCTATTGCAAAGATTACCGCAGGAACGAAGGACAGGATTACCCAAAAAGTTTCGACTTTCTAGGTCACACCTTTAAGCCTATGAGTAAGAAAAGCAATAGAGACACGGGCGTTTTCCTGGGGTTTGATTGTCAGATGAGCATGAAGTCGCGAAGCCGCATCCTTGCAACGTGGCGGCAAATGGACTTTCACAGAGAAAGTACCAAAACGCTTCAAGCCATTGCCGAAATGTTGAACACTCAAACAAGAGGAATCATTAACTATTTTGGCAAGATGGGAATAAGGATGTTAGAAATATTATTCCGACATTTGGACTATCGCATAGCGAAGTGGGTAAAGACCAAGTTTAAGAGATTACGGAGTTACCAAAAGGCATTCGATTGGTTGCGAGACATTAAGTCGAGTTACCCCAATATGTTTGTGCATTGGTCAATCAGTAAAATCTGAATGATTGTATGTCAGGAGCCGTGTGAGTCGAGAGGTTCACGCACGGTTCTGTGAGAGGCTTGCGCTGAAATGCGCTTGTCTACTTGACCTGCAAACGTTGTGCGTCATTCTATAAGACGACCGTGCTAAACTTTGAACTTATCTAAAAAAGACAAGTCTTCGGTTGAAGTGATGACTTGCATAAAATATTTTAATTCTTCATTACTTTCCATTAAGTCAGGATTTTCCATTAACCTTTTTACGCCCCATTCTCTTAAAGTAATTATGACAGGCAAAAGAGATTTTCCGTATTCAGTTAAAGAATATTCAACTTTTGGAGGCACTTCTGCAAAAACTTCTCTTTTTACTATTCCGTCTTTTTCTAAATCTTTTAAATCAGAATTGAAAATTTTCAGCGAACATTTTGACATTAGTTTATGTAATTCACCAAAACGCAAGGGTTTATCTTTCAAATACCAAAGAATTACAGTCTTCCATTTTCCACCAACCACATTGAGTGTTGCTGTAATAGGACACGAAACTTCAACTTTTTTCATATTTTTTTGATCTTTAATCCATTATTAACCCAAATCTTTACTTTTTGTTACAATACTTCACTTTTGGTTAGTTATTGACTATTTAGAAAATAAGTTACAATTTTGCAACTTAAATTTTAAATTCAAATAAAAATGAAAAAAATATTTACACTTTTTATTATTGCTTTATCATTAAAAGCAAACGCACAAAGCAATTTAGCAATGCTTTATAGCAGCACAGGGATGGAATACGGTAAAGCCAGTGCGGTTGATGCTGACAACAATTACATTAATGCTTCACTCTTTCAAAACACCATAAATGTCAATCCAAATGGTATAACCAATCTTACCTCGCCAAGTCTTCCTACCCAAATGGCACTAACAAAATACAATGCCCAAGGTGCATTAGTTTGGGCAAATCATATTGGTGGTTTGACAACAAGTGAAGGTCCACATGGTGTTGATACCGATCCCAATAATAACATTTATGTAACAGGATATTTTGGAAGTACTACCCAAACAGGTCCACAAAATGCGACTTTTAATCCCGCTGGTGGAGGTACAATTACAACACAAGGTAGTGAAGATATTTTTGTAGCCAAATATAATGCTAATGGAGTTTACCAATGGGCATTCGGGTTAGGAAATATTGGTCAAGAAACGGAAGAACGAGCATGGGATATTGCTACTGATAATGACGGTAATAGTTATGTTGTTGGGGGTTTTCATGGAACAATGAACTTTAATCCACTTGGGACAGCAATGAATTATGGTATTGCCGATACTACAGCAGGTTTATTTGTTGCAAAATACAATACTAACGGTTTATGTCAATGGGCAATAATCCTCGATGTAAAAGGCAATGATGTTTTTGCTGAAACGTATGCCACTTGTGATCTTGATGCCAATGGAAATCTATTTGTGGCTGGGAATTTTAGAGGAACCAATGTAAATTTTAATCCTCTTGGAACATCCGTCACATTAATTAGCTCGGGTCAAAATGACATTTTTATTGCAAAATATAATACTTCCAATGGAGTTGCAACTTGGATAAAAAAAATCGGAAGTCCAGCACAAGATTTAGTTTCCCCAGGTGCATTGCGTTGCGATAATAATGGTAATCCCTATTTTTCTGGAAGATTATCGGGTACAAATACTGTGAATTTTGATCCAAATGGAGGAACTACAAATATTATTAATTCAGCTCTGTACCTAACAAGTTATGATACAAATGGAAATTTAAGATTTGCAAAAGGTATGAATAGTGGTCCAGGAGATGGCGGACACAGAGTAGAATTTGACAACGCTAATAATGTTTACATAGCAGGTTGGATGAACGGAACTGCCACTTTTGGAACAATTAGTAAAACAGCATTTTCTTCGCCAAGAGCAGACTGCTTTTTAGCTAAATATACCAATGATCTATCCACTTGTTTATGGGCTTTAAATTTTGGAGGCACAGGAGCAACAGCCAATAATATTGTAGCAGGTCTTTCTATTGACAACGATAATAACCCAATTATAACAGGACAACTTTATGGCACAAATGCCAACGTAAACCCATTAGGAACAACAGCATTAAAATTATCAAGTATTGGCAACAACGACTGTTTTGTAATTAAATATAAAACTGACGGCACACTTTGGGAAAGCACACCAGTTGGTATAGAAGACAATCAAATTGGAAATTTAACATTAAAAATATATCCAAATCCAACTTCTGGTAAGCTATTCTTCAACAGCAACTTAAAACTTCACGATAAAAAAATATATAATTTGGAAGGAATATTATTGCTCACTACTCAAGAAAATTCAATTGATTTATCTTCATACTCTTCTGGAATATATTTTATTAAGGTTCAAGATAAAAACAACCGAATTATAAACTTTAAAATCTTAAAACAATGAAAAATATATTACCTACAATTATACTAATTATTAGCTCGGTCATGGCAAATGCACAATTTCTAATTTCGGCTGGTGCAGCTGGGCAAGAATACAGTAAAGACATAGATATAGACAATCAAGGAAATATAATTTCCGCTGGATATTTTTATAATACAGTTGATTTTGACCCAAGTGTTGGTACAAATAATAGAACTTCAGTTGGTTTTGCTGACAACTATATAGCAAAATATACTTCAACTGGAACCCTAATTTGGGCGACATCATTTGGAAGTACTGGAATTGATATTCCGCATAGTGTCGTTACTGACAATAACAACAACATTATTCTTACCGGCTATTTTTCAAACACTTGCGATTTCGACCCAAGTGCTTCTGTTGCTGTAAGAACCAGTAATGGTGGACGAGATGCTTATATTGCAAAATATGATGCAAACGGAAATTTTCAATGGGTAGTAACTTACGGAGCTGATAGCTTGGATGATGCTTTTAATTTGGATGTAGATACAAATGGAAATGTATATTGGACTGGAGTGATTGAAGGAACAGTCATTGTAAGTACTACGACATTTACAACACAAGTGGAAGATGTAGTCTTTGGTAAAATCAGTTCAGCAGGTCAAATACTTTGGGTAAAACAAGTGGGTGGTTCAGGAATTGACGAAGGTTCGGGAATAATCGTTGATAATAATGGCGACATAATTCATACAGGTTATTTTCAAAACACAGTTGATTTTGACCCAAATGCAGGCGTTTCAAATCTTACAAGTTCAGGTAGTTTTGATACCTATTTCGGAAAATATGATACATCTGGAAATTTAATTTGGATGAAGAAAATTGGCGGTCCTGGTGTGGACATTGGAGCACCGGGCGGAATAACTATTGACAACTTGAACAACATTTATATTGCTGGAAATGCAGGTGTAAATTGCGACTATGATCCAAACGCAGGAACTGTAACTCATATAATGAACGGAACAACCGACTGGTTTGTTACAAAATACGACAACAACGGAAATCATATTTTATCATTCACGGTTGGCGGAGCAGGACAAGACCAAGCCCACCGATTAACCACCGACAATCAACAAAACTTTTACGTTACGGGTTGGTTTAGAACGTCTGTAAATTTCAATCCAAACGGAACAACAATGACACTAACGGGCAATTGCACAGGTGGTGGACACGATGGTTATATTGCCAAATACAATTCAAACGGAATTTGTCAGTGGGCAAAGCAATTTGGTGGAGTTGTAAATGGTAATAACCAACTTACATTAGGAACAAGCGTAAAACTTTTAAACGAACAACAAGTTGTTTTTTCGGGTCGATTTCACGGAAATAATGCTTTTGCTTACATTCCATTATCTCCGACAACGAATAGCAATGGTGCAAGTGATATGTTTATTTGTTTATTAGACAGTGCAGGAAATTATCAAAATCCATTAACATCTATACAAGTAAATGAACAAATGATTGCTTATAAAATCTATCCAAACCCAACTTCTGATTTCATTTTTATAAACACTCATAATCTAATTAAAGAAGCTTCCATTTATAATCTTGTCGGTCAAAAAATGGAAAGTAAATTAGACAATAACAAAATCAATGTTTCTAATTTAACTAACGGAACATATTTTATAAAAATTAATGACCAAACAGGAAGTTTTCAAACAAGCAAGTTTATAAAAGACTAGATTTACAAGACAGAAGAGAAAAAGAACGAACGCACAACACGGGTTTGGCAAAAGTGGCGGCTCAGTGCTCCGCAGACACTTTTATGGTTAATCAAAATTTGGTTCTCCGCATCTACATTTTTGGTGAAAATCGCCACCTTCGGGTAGCTGCAAACCGTTCAGAGCGGTTGGAGAATCTTGAGATGATGAGGCTCCTGG
>JAFMBH010000118.1 GCA_017858735.1 Bacteroidota bacterium | reverse complement strand
GATGTTTCTTTTTTAAAGATTCATAAAACGAGCGGGCACTTATTATTTCTTCTTCGCTAGGATTCCTCGAAAAAGCCCGTTGGTAAATCCATTGAATTCGTGCTGTAAATCCTGAAATACCCGTTTCATTCATCTTTTTTACCATAACAGCCGCCTGATTATGTATAAAAGGATCATTCATTAAAATAAGCGCCTGTGCTGGAACATTGGTAACCGTTCGTTTTCCAAAAGTTGTAAAAGGAATGGGCCTGTCGAAAGCGGACATAAATGGATCCAGGAAATTTCTTCTCATCTCCACATATAAACTTCGCCTTCCCTCCCCGTCCATAGGTCCTGATCTGCCAGGTTTTCCTCTACCATTCATGAACGAAGTAATATGTACAGGAACTGATTTGCCAAATAAGGTCGAATCTAAATTACCTGATACCGACAAGATGGCATCACGTAAGGACTCCGCTTCCAATCTTCGAAGGGGATAAAAGGATAAATAATGATTTAACGGATCTTTTTTTACCGAAGATTCCTTCCCTTTCGTTGTTCTTTTGAATGTCTCGGAAAGAACTATTTGGCGTATCAATTTTTTCATAGAATACCCCTCTTTCACAAAGGAAAGAGCCAGATAATCAAGCAATTCCGGATGAGTGGGTAATTTCCCTTGCAAGCCGAAATTATCAACGGTTTCGACGATTCCTTTTCCAAATAAATGATGCCAAACCCTGTTTACAAAAACCCTGTAAGTCAATGGATTATCCTTATTTGTAATCGCCTCTGCCAAAGCTAATCGACCACTTCCAGAAACATTCAAATTAAATTTACCTGTTGATAAAGCGGACAAAAAGGAACGGGGAACCTTTTCTTTTGATAACTCATTATGATTTCCCCGAATAAATACGGGACTATTTTTCCCAAATCCATCGGTAATACTGCTAATGAATTCGGTAGAATCGGGAAAGTAAGATTGATATCTCTCCTTTTTTTCCAGATACATTTTTATTTTTTTGCTATCCAGAGATTTCTGTGGGTTCCATTTTGCTGAAATAAGCGGCGGTTCAAACCATTTGTCATTAAAAGAAATAACATATTTTACCTCTACAAAGGCATCTTTCGGCATTTTAAATAAATGATTTTCATATATCCCTGGAAGGATCTCCAAATAGGCTTTATGCCCTTTCCACTGGCTTACATCAAATAAGTATTTATCCATTTTTTCATTATCCACATGTTTAGTCAAGCCCCCGTAAATAGGATAACTTATCAATTGAAAATTGTCAATAATAATACGAATGGTCCCTTTATTTCCTGAAGCATAAACGCCAATATTATTTTTATCGATAATAAAATCAGGTGACCTCAATGCACCAAAAACACCCTTTGCCAATCTTTTACTGGATGCCTTTCCCGCTTCAAATCCGACCAGGTTTGCTTTTTTATTAAAAATGGGGTCTCCCAGCGTGGTTTCATCGGTGAAAGCAAGACCATCAGATTTCCAACGATTCAAATCTGAACCTGTGAAATTTCCAATGACAGAATCGGTATTGGACATCACCTTATTTTTGGAAAATTGATCCATCCAGTTCAAAAGAACCAAATCCTTTATCGAATCCTGCACACCCTTTAAGGTCTCAAATCTCTTTTTGGTTTCATAAATATGAGGTGAAGCTGGAGAAAACCTGGTTCCTTCCATAACACCATAAAGGGCATAATAATCTTTAGTGGAAATGGGGTCAAATTTATGATCATGGCATTTTGCGCATGAAACCGTTAAACCCAGGAATGTTTTTCCTGTGACATCGATCAGATTATCGATTCTGTCTGCCTCGTCCTTACGGATATCAACTGGGCTATGCGTCCCTTCCGGAAAGGCAAAAAATAAGGTTCCCAATTGGGATTCATTGATTTTTTCTACCTCATTAATCCTTGGTTGTGGCAAAAGATCTCCTGCCAGATGTTCTTTAACAAGCTGATTATAAGGAACATCTCCATTAAATGCACGAATCAGGTAATCGCGATATCTCCATGCGCCAGGAATGGCATAATCAAACTCATGCCCTTTTGTTTCGGCAAAACGAACCAGATCCATCCAATGTCGTGCCCATCGTTCCCCAAAATGAGGCGAGTTCAGGTATTTATCTACCATTTTAGGATAGGCATCTGAAGATGAATCATTTAAAAAGGATTGTACTTCCGAAGGTGACGGCGGTAATCCTGTAAGAAGGAAAGATACCCTGCGAATGAGACTATTTTTTGATGCTTCCTCCACTGGAGTAAGCCCCTGATTTTTCATTTCCCTGTCTATAAAATAATCTATGGGATTTTTATTTTTATCTGGTGTATTTTGTTTTTCTGGAGAAATAAAGGCCCAATGAGGTTTCCACGCCGCACCCTGTTGAATCCACTTTTCTAATAATTCTTTTTCCTTTTCGGTCAATACCAATTTTGAATCAGGCGTGGGCATAATCATATCAGGATCTGTATGATTTATCCTGAAAAGCACCATACTTTTTTCTGTATGTTTCAGATCAATGGCTCTGTTTCCTGATTTCAGGAGGGCGGTTGCACCTTCATAGGTATCTAATCTTAAATTTGCTTGACGGCTACTGGCATCAGGACCATGACATAAATAACATTTTTGAACTAAAATGGGGCGGATATGATAATTAAAATCTACCGTAGCGGGCATCCTGTTTTCAATACTTCGACATCCCCAATAGAGGAGCAACATACAGAGCGTAAATCCTGATAAATAAGCATAGCGCATAAACATAGCCGCAATAATTTACCTTTAAAATAACACATTTTTATTTATCCATTCTTTTTATTATTATTGTTAAAAAGGAAAATGATAAAAACGGGCATTATTGGAATTGGCAGGATGGGGCGCATTCATCTTGAAAACTTATGTACTCAACTATCAGGTGTAGAAATACTTGCAGTAATGAATCCAGGTAAGGAAGGCCAGCAATTTGCTGAAAAATGGGGCGTCCCAATAATCACCGATGATGCAGACCTTGTTATTAAAAATCCAGACATTGATGCCGTAATTATTTCCTCTTCTACGCCATTTCACGCCGATTATGCCATCGCTGCGGCAAAGGAGGGAAAAGCTATTTTTTGTGAAAAACCTTTGGATCTTCATCTGGGAAAAGTAAAAGAGGCATTGGACATCATCGAACAACATAAGGTTCCGTTTATGTTGGCATTTAATCAGCGTTTCGACCCTCATTTTAATGAAGTCAAAGAATTTATCAATTCAGGAAAATTAGGAGACCTGAACGCTGTCCATATCATAAGCCGAGACCCTGCACCTCCTCCTTTACATTATCTCCAATCTTCTGGTGGTTTGTTTTTAGATATGACCATCCATGATTTTGACATGGCACGTCATCTTATCGGATCAGAAGTGATGGAAGTGTTTGCGAAAGGATCCAGCAGAAATTATCCGGAAATTGGCCGCATTGGAGACATAGATACCGGTTATGTATGGTTGACCTTTGAAAATGGGGTGACGGCAATGATAGAAAACTGTCGGGCTACCAACTATGGTTATGATCAGCGATTAGAAGTATTTGGTACAAAAGGAATGATAAAAACAGAGAATCCATTAAAAACAACCAATCAGTATCTGGATGCTCAAGGTGTTCACCTTTCCAGAAATCAAGATTTTTTTATGGATCGGTACACGAGCTCATACCTGCTGGAGTTAAAAGCATTTTTTAATGCCTTGGTGCATCACATTCCTATGCCCGTCACCGGAATGGATGGACTTAAAGCTATGGAAATAGCTATTGCTGCCGAAAAATCCCGATTAGAAAACAGATCTGTTCGGTTAAGAACCCAATGATTGCCGAAGTTCGTGAATAGTGCCCTGCAAAGAGCCATTCAATAGCTCCCCTTTCGTATTTCTTACTTTGTAATCAATGGTAATGACATCCACTGGCTCCAGGTTTTCAATATGTAAAATCAACTTTTTACCTTCCACCTGAACCTTTGTAATTTTTAGTGTTTTTTGATTTAACCGATCTGAACCATATTTTTTACTTCTTAAAAGTTGCCAGGAATGAACATCATAATTTGATAAATCACTGGCAGAAACAGGATCTAAAGTGGCATCAAAATCAAGTGAAATATCTTTTTCATGGACATTCATCTTAGTAGGTACAGACAGCGTTTTTCCGGTAAACCGAATTCTATAAAAACCGCCACTTCGCATCATTTGATTGGTACCCCAGGCTGACATTCCACAAACATAAAGTTGACCATCCTCATTATTGAATCGTCCCCGCATAACACCCGTCAGGAGTTTGATACCTGGAAGATCAATGACGGCTCCTTGTTCCATACCATTTACAGACTCGTGTAAAACCAGTTGAATTTTGCCAAAGCCATAAGATAAACTTAACAGACCGCCATTTAGGGCACCCCATTTCTCACTTTCTATCCAAACCATTTCCGAAGGAGAACGGTCATAATTCATATCCAACCAAACCAATGGCTGCTCCATTGCCGCTCTCGACGAATCTTTTGGAGGATTAAATCCCCACATATTTCCGTAAAAATTCCCTTGCCCTTTCACCCAATTTATCCTATTCATAGGATTCCAATACCCCTGCTGGTCTGTTACGATAAAGCTGCCGTCAGGATTAATACAAACACCATTCGCCGCTCTGAATCCAGTAGCAATAATATCTGTTTTGGAGCCATCTGCACTTACCTTCAACAAAGTACCATGTTGGGGAATGAGGGCTTCGCGAGCATGTCTGCCACTTTTTGCGTAATAAAAATTCCCTTCTTTATCCGTTTGCAAGCCCATGGCAAATTCATGAAAATGATCTGTAACCTGATGATCGTGATTAAAACTTTCGTAAAAATCCGTTTCCATATCCCCGTTGAGATCGCGAAGTAGCACTAATTGATCCCTACAGGTGACATAAATATTTTCCTTTACTATTTTAATCCCTAAAGGTTGAAACAATCCGGAACCTATCCGTTGCCAGGTCAATTCCCCGTCGGCGTGAAGGAGACCTTTGATAAGCCAGACATCCCCGTCGGTAGTACAAGCCACTGCTTGATTTGCATCGTTATAAAAATCCAGGCCACTCAATTTCATGCGACAATTCCAGGGATTTTCAAATGGAGGCGTCAATTCATCCACTGCGAAAGCGCCATTTTCCTTTCCTTTAAGCACCCAGGTTTTCAATTTTTCGGGAAAATGCGGTTGACCCTTCCCTGTGGTGTATTTTAATAAAGATTCTGGTTCCCTGATATTTATTGCATCGGTTGTTGAGGATTGACTACCAATGAGCAAGGAGATATTTACGGTCTTTTCAGGGGAAATTTTCACGTATATCTTTCCATTTTCCTTTTCCAGACTAGCACCTTTCCCAATGATTCTCACATTGGCCGGGACGTTTGCCACATACATTTTTAAGATAGATGTGGAGGGAGAAATATGTAAGGTTCTTAAAAAATGGGAAGAATCAACGTAGTCAAATTTCTCCAGAATAGCTGATTTACCAACAGAATAAGAAATAATTACTTGATCTTCATAATGATATAGGCCTTTGTAATTTGCCCAATCCTTTGGCAAAGGACCGAAAGCTCTTCCATCCCTGGCTACAAAACGAGGGTCATCAAATTTTCCTGTTTCCGGATTAGCCCAACCGGGACTGACCGAGGTTTCCACCTGTAATTTCCCAATGGTCCGAGGATAAGTTTCATGTTTATCATTGAGCAAAATGGCATCCCAATCTATAAATCCCTTCCCTGTGTAAGCACCTGCCACTCTCAAAAGGTCATGATCAAAAACCATCCAGTTCGTACCTTTTGAAACACCCCCAGGTCCCTGGTCCAATCGCACGGCAATACCCTTGTATGCAAAATTATTTTTCGAATAATCCTCATCTTTATAAGGCGAAGGTCCCGGAGAGTGAAATCGGGGAATTCCTGTTTTTTCATCCACCAATTCATAAGTATTCATCAGAAAATTTCCATAATCCATGTCAGCCCAGGGCTGGTAGGGCTTTGAAACAGGACCTCTTGATTTACCTTTGGGAAGGGAAGCCAGATAATCAGGCGTCACTTTCGGCAGGGTAACGGCTTTATTTTTTGTAACAAATTCACTTTGTATGTAATGAATCACATCATATTTTTCCTGAGGGGAAAGCATCAACTGAGCGGGCATATTGCCGTACCCTTTGGTGATTGTCTGATACATGGCAAACGCATCGCTACCCATTTTAAAAGGATCAGACCAGAATTTCAAAGCGGAGGGAATTGAGCCTTCATTTTCTTCATTTCCATGGCAATTAATGCAATTGGCGTTATAAATCCTTTCCCCACGAACCAGTGCCTTGGCATCAAAATCCTGAATAAACCCGGCATGATCCAATTTTTTTTCCACAGCAGAGAGATCTTTTGAGGAAAGTTGGTAGCCCTTTTTCTGTGTAGGTGCACAATTAGAGATGAGCAGGGCCATCAGGGAAAAAAAGATGATTTTTCGCATTTCCAATAATTAAGGCAGGTGATTTTCTGAAATTTATGTATCCACTGACCTAAAAATAGTGAAATTAAAGGAAAAAAATATATTCATTTTCTGAGTAGACAAAGTGCAGTATTAATATCGGTATAAACCATGTTCCGTCAACCATAAATCGTTAAAACTTGCATTTTTTACAAGTTTTAATGATTTATGGGTTATATTTGTTCTATGGCAAATTTGATCTTTAGAAAACAATACATAAAAAAACTGCTGGCTTACAAAGACATAGACCTCATAAAAGTGGTTACAGGCTTACGTAGGTCGGGCAAAAGTACGCTACTGGAATTGTATCGTACCGAGTTGAAAAAATTAGGAGTTCAGCCAGGCCAGATGGTTTCCTTAAACTTTGAGGAGTTTGAATTACGCAGATTTCTAAACGATTTAGACGGATTGTATGCACATATTATTGGGGAAATAGATTTGTCGAAACCTTGCTATGTGTTTTTAGACGAAGTGCAAAACGTAAAAGAGTTTGAACGCTTAGTGGATGGTTTATTCGTAAAAAATAATATAGACGTTTATATAACAGGTTCAAACGCCCATTTACTAAGTGGAGAATTGGCAACTTTGTTGAGCGGACGATACATAGAGCTTTCCATTCTTCCGTTTTCATTCAACGAATATCTAACCGCACGACACATTGATATAACTAATAAATATCTCAATTACGAGCTACTTTTTTTTGATTTTGTAAATGAAACCTCGTTGCCAAAAGGTACAGCATTGCGGGAACTTGGCTATGACAAAATTGTCGAATACCTGGAAGCCATATACAACACCATAATTGAAAAAGACATAACACAACGGCATCAAATAAATGACAAACGTGCTTTTGAAAATATTATAAAATTTTTAGCCTCAAACATTGGTAGCTCGCTCTCTCCAGGTAATATTACCACAGCTTTAAAAAAAGATGGACAAAAAATCCATAACACTACGGTACAAAAATACCTGGAATACCTGGTCACAAGTTTTGTTTTTTATAAAGTAAATCGTTTTGATCTGAAAGGTAGAAAACAACTGGCTACTCAAGAAAAATACTATTTGGTTGATGTAGGATTACTCAACGTTTTAGTCGGCAAAGAACGAACAACCGAAAGAGGACATATTTTAGAAAACGTCGTTTTCTTAGAACTCTTACGTCTAGGAAATAAAATATGGACAGGCTCCGATAGGAACAGTGAAGTTGATTTTGTATGTAAAACCCCTACAGGCGATATGGAATATTACCAGGTTGCGTGGCAAATGACCGATGAAAAAACCATAGAAAGGGAATTTAGTGCCTTAGAAAAAATAAAAGACAACTATCCTAAATATCTACTCACGACCGATGGATTTACCCAAGACCGAAACGGTATTCGACATTTGAACGTATTTCATTGGCTTCTTACCAATAAAGAGAGCCAAGAATAATCAAATCCTCTCAGTCGTGTCACTAAATACCTATATTATCCTTACTTATAAATGACCCCGTCTTTCATCACAAATTTCACCTCGCGAATCTGGGAAATATTTTCCAGTGGATTTCCCTTTACGACCACCAAATCAGCTAAAAATCCTTCTTTAATATGCCCCAGTTTATCTTGCCAATTCATAGCCCTTGCATTTACTGAAGTAGCTGCCTTTAAAATATCAAGATTAGGCATACCATATTCAGCCATCAGCTCCATTTCCATGACATTGTCCCCGTGTGGAAAAACGCCCACATCACCACCCATGCCAATGGTAACACCCGAGGCCAGGGCTGCTTTGAAGCTTAATTTCTTGCGCACCACATTTTCCGGATCGGGATCAATGCCTTTTTTCCAACCCCTGTATTGGGTTATTTTATCTACAGCTGCAATGGTAGGCATAAAAATGACCTGATGCTCCTTCATCAACTTTCCAATTTCTTCATCGAGAAAATCACCATGTTCAATGGTTACCGCCCCGGCCAAAACGGATCTACGGATGGCTTCTTTCGATTTTGCATGACAAACCATGACGCGCCCACTGCTCGTTGTAACCTCATTAATCAGTTTTAGCTCATCGAGCGTAAAAGTAGGTCTGTCTTCTCCCATAAGACCCCAGCGATAATCGGCATATATTTTAATAAAATCGGCACCTTGCCAAATCTGATCGCGCACCACCCGAACTAACTCATTTCCATCTGCAGGCTCAGCACCCAGCATTATTTTCTGGTCATTATCATATCCTTTTGGGCCATAAGATCCTGTCGAAACAATGGCTCTTCCTGCAACCATCATGCGAGGACCTTCTATAATTTTATCGAGAATAGCCTTTTTGAGGGAAACATCGGCGTAACCTGCCCCTTCCGTACCAAGATCCCGGACGGTGGTAAATCCGGCCATAAGTGTATTTTTAGCATGTACCGACGCCCTGATGGTTCTCAATGCATCGGTTTCTTTTAGTACCTGGGTATCCCAGTCGGTAATATTATACGGATATAAAAACAGGTGCGCATGACCTTCAATCAACCCTGGCAAAAGAGTTGCATTCTTAAAATCGAGCACTTTTGCACCTGAGGGAATAGGGCTTGATTTTTCTACAATGG
>JAFMBH010000117.1 GCA_017858735.1 Bacteroidota bacterium | reverse complement strand
AAAAGTATAAAGCCTTATCAGCCCGATAAATTATGGGAAATAAACAGTGCCGGGTATAAACCTGATACGGGCGATCTGGTGTATCGACGAAGTTTATATGTACTCATAAAACGCTCTGTACCAAACCCTACCCTGTCAACTTTCGATGCAGGGTCCAGGAGTTTTTGTATGGTTCGACGGCAAAAAACAAATACCCCTTTGCAAGTTTTAGTTACATTGAATGATCCTACTTTTGTAGAGGTGTCAAAAGTTATGGCAGAAAAAATGGCTGAATATACTAATGAAAAGAAGGCTATTTCGGATAGTTTCAGAAAGCTGACGGCAAGAAAACCCTCAGAGAAAGAAATGGATTTACTGATAAAACTAAAAAATAGTCAGGAAATGGCTTTCAGAAATAAACCAGAAAAGGTGAGGGGCTGGCTATCTTCGGGGCAATATGTTTTAAAACCAGGTAATGACTCTGCCCGCTTAGCTGCCCATGCCGTGGTGGTTAGTACGATTTTAAATACAGACGCAGCGCTGACAAAAAGATAAGGTATGTCTTCTCATCATAATAAACCTTTTTTCATTCATCATCCCGCCTTTGACGATGTAAATAAACAGTTGAATCGTCGTGATTTTTTATTCAAATCAGCGGTTGGATTAGGCGCATTGGCGACGGGAAGCCTTTTGTCAGGATGCCATTCAAATAATAGTAGGGCTGATATGGAGGTGGCCGATTTTCAGCAAAAGCTGTTGAATACCTTACCTCATTTCATTCCAAAGGCAAAAAGAGTAGTGTATCTGTGCATGAGCGGTGGGCCATCCCAATTTGAAACATTTGATTACAAACCTGAATTAACCCGTTATTTTGGTCAGAATCTGCCTGAATCGGTCAGGAATGGCCAGAGACTTACAGGTATGAGTGCTAATCAAAGTGAGTTACCTGTAGCTCCTTCTTCCTTCAAATTTAACAGACATGGTACATCGGGCGCATGGATTAGCGAACTTTTACCCTATACCGCAGAGGTGGCAGATGATTTATGTATCATAAAATCAATGCACTCAGAGGCTATAAATCATGACCCTGCCCTTACTTTTTTTCAAACAGGAAATCAATTGCCAGGAAGACCATCGATAGGCTCCTGGATTAGCTATGGTTTGGGGAGCGAAAATAAAAATTTACCCTCATTTATTGTTTTAGTCTCTAAAGATGCACCAAAAGATCAGCCCTTATATGCCAGATTGTGGGGGAATGGTTTCCTGCCCAGCGAGCATCAGGGCGTACAATTCAGATCAGGAAAGGATCCTGTATTGTTTTTAAATAATCCTGATGGATACGATGGTGCAGATAGGAGGGAAATGCTGGATTATTTGAATAAAATAAATGAACTTCAAAATGAAGCGTTAGGCGATCCGGAAATCAATGCCCGCATAGCTCAATATGAAATGGCCTTTAGAATGCAAACTTCCGTACCCGAGGTGATGGATATTTCCGATGAACCCGATGAAGTTTTTGATCTTTATGGCGAATCTTCAAGAGATCCGGGAACGTATGCCGCTAATTGTATTTTGGCCAGAAAATTATTGGAAAGAGATGTCAAATTTGTTCAGCTATATCATCAGGGTTGGGATCATCACGGTTCTCTTCCAGAAAATATGAAATCACAATGTAAGGTAATTGACCAACCAACCGCTGCATTCATCAAAGATCTTAAAAGGAGGGGATTATTGGAAGATACCCTGGTCATTTGGGGCGGTGAATTTGGTAGAACGGTGTATTCTCAGGGAATTTTGACGCCTGATAATTATGGCCGCGATCATCATCCAAGATGTTTTAGTATGTGGATGGCTGGAGCTGGCGTTAAAGCGGGTTTTAGCTTTGGGGAAACGGATGATTTTAGCTATAATATCGTAAAGGATCCAGTTCATGTACATGATTTTCAGGCTACCCTGCTCCATTTGATGGGTATTAATCATGAGGAATTAATCTATAAATTTCAAGGCAGAAGATATCGTTTAACCGATGTACATGGTACCGTTGTGAAGGATATTTTAACCTAACAATTTTTTTAATCAAAAACAAAAAGATTTATGTCATCGAGAAGAAAATTTATTCAACACACCGCTTTAGCCACTGCTGCATTGTCGGTTTCTCCTTTAGCAGGCTTTTCAATTATAAAGAATAAACCTCAGGATGAAGCGGATGTAGTCATCGGACATGGCGGCTTTACTTACAAAGTAGATAAAGGTTGGGCGAAAATGAGCCCGAATAGTAATCCGCTCATTAATTGTCATGAGATGGTTCAGGATAGTAAGGGGCGGTTAATCATGATTGGTGACCATACAAATAATAATATTCTCATTTTTGATAAATCCGGTAATTTAGTGGACTTTTGGGGGCATTCTTTTCCCGGAGGTCATGGTTTAACGCTCAGTAAAGAGGGAAGTGAAGACTTTCTCTTTATTGTCGATTGTGGTTATTACCAGGACAAATATGGTAAGGGGCAAAGTCAGGCAGGGCAGGTTATAAAAACAGATTTGACAGGTCGAATTATTTATACTCTTGGTCATCCGAGAACTATTGGTGTTTATAAGGATAATGAAAAGTTTCAACCAACGGAAACGGCGGTTGCACCAAACGGCGATTTATATGTTGCCGATGGATATGGTTCTGATTATATCATTCAATATAACCAAAAGGGTCAATACATCAGGCACTTTGGAGGCAGGAATAATGCCAATCCCGAGCATAATTTAATAAACGCCCATGGGGTTGCAGTAGACAATAGAAATCCGGCAAATCCTACGTTAATATGTACCTCCAGGGAGGAGAATTGTTTTAAGGTATTTACTTTGGATGGCAAATTCATCAAGCGCATAGATTTGCCGGGTTTATATGTTTGCAGACCCGTTATGCAGGGCGAAAATATTTATGCGGGAGTTTGCTGGTCTAAAGATGACGAAGGGAACCGCTTAAATAATTCAGGATTTGTCACCATTTTATCCGCTGATAACAAAGTGGTATCTAATCCTGGTGGAACAGAACCTATTTACCAAAATGGTATGTTAAAAGCGTCAAAGGCATTAACAAATCGTGTATTCAATCATGGTCACGATGTGTGTGTGGACAATGATTTAAACCTTTATGTTTGCCAGTGGAATGCGAATCATACGACGCCAATAAAGTTAACCAGAGTGTAGGGATTTGACCTTTTTAGTAGTGTTAAATTTAAAGTTGTATCGATTTTATATCCTTATCTAAATTTGTTTAAGCATAAAAAACTTTAGAAAAAGTTTGAGATTTATAAAAATCTTAAGGTTATGTTGCTAATTTTAATATTACAAACAATAAAACAAAATCAACTATGGTAAAAAATCAACAGATTAAAACCAGGTGGGTTAATGAAAATGTAAAACATGTTATGCTAGTTATTATGCTTAGCATGTTTTCATTTTCTTCCACCATTTTTGCAAGGGAAGCTTCCGTTGCAGTTACACTTTCAGGGGAAGTTATCGATGAATCAGGGGAACCTATCATTGGAGCAACCGTGCAATTAAAAGGCACCGATATTGGTGCGGCTACAGATGAAAATGGAAAGTTCACCCTATTAGTACCCGATTTAAATGGAACATTAGTTGTCTCTTACATTGGGTACAAAATCGCGCAAATTGAAATTGGGGGAAGAAACGCTGTAAAAGTAATTTTGGAGGAAGATTCAGAATTACTTAGCGAGGTAGTAGTTATTGGCTATGGAGAAGTAAAAAAAAGTGACCTTACCGGCGCTGTATCATCCATTAAAACAACTCAGTTAGAAAATGAAAATCCTCGTACCATTCAAGACATGCTCAGAGGAAATGCAGCGGGACTTGATGTGAGTTTAAACTCTTCTGCAAAGGGAGGAGGTGATTTCTTAGTGCGTGGTAGGGCTTCGTTAAATGCGTCAAATTCTCCGTTGATTGTGGTAGATGGTGTCATTTACCCGGGTCAGTTAAGCGACATTAATCCAAATGATATCGCTTCAGTAGATATTTTAAAAGATGCAAGTTCTGCCGCAGTATTTGGTGCCAGATCTGCCAATGGGGTAATAATTTTGACTACAAAAAAAGGTAAAGAGGGAAAACCACAGATAACCTTTAATGTAAATTTTGGTAAAAATAATATTGGTAGAAATTTACCTCTATTAACTCCTGATGAGTTTATTGACTGGAGGAGCGATGTTTTATGGAGTATGGTAGGTCATGACCCAGCAAGGCAATTCCAGTTTACCAATCCAACAAAATTACCGTCGAATGTCAGCTTGCAACAATGGATTGCTTTAGGTGGCGGTTCGGGGGATCCGACGGATATATGGTTAAACAGGCTACGATTATTTCCCGTAGAAATTGCAAATTACAAAGCGGGTAGATCAACAGATTGGGAGAGGGAACTTTATAATTTCAATTCCCTTCAACAAGATCATACCGCCAGTATTTCGGGAAGCACAGAAAGCACTAAATATTACATGTCTATTGGGTATTTAAATAATCAGGGCTTAACCAAAGGAGATTATTTTAGCACCTTCAGAGCAAGGATGAATCTTGAAACCAAGGTGGCCAGTTATTTGACCTTTGGAATGAATCTGCAATTTGCAGACCGGGATGAAAGTACTGTCCCAATTAATTTGGGTAACATGATTCGAACTACGCCATTTGGTCAGGTATTTGCAGATGATGGTGTTACTTATCGTCAAAGTACAAATGATGATGTTGGGAATAACTCCAATCCATACATAGAACAGGCATTTACAGATAGATTGAGGAAATTTACCAATATGTTCAGCTCTATCTTTGTGAAAGGTGATTTAGGATTAGGCTTCTCCTATCAGATTAACTACACTCCCCGCTATGAATTTTATAATTATTTTAATCATATTTCTTCATCAAGACCGGGACTAACCAATAGAAATGGTATTAGCTACCGGGAAAACGAAACAACTTTCCAGTGGCAGTTGGATAATCTATTGAAATGGAATAAAACGATTGGAAAGCATAATATTGATGTCACTTTCCTTGCTAATGCTGAGAAATATCAAATTTGGAATTCACAAATAAATGCTGAAAATTACTCCCCGAGTGATAATTTGGGATATCATAACATTGCTGCGGCTACATTATTTCCAAGCATAACCAGTAACGATCAATATCAAACAGGTGATGCTTTAATGGGAAGATTAAATTATAATTATGATTCCAGATATTACCTGACAGCAACTTTAAGAAGAGACGGATTTTCAGCGTTTGGTCAGGGAAATCCCAGGGCTTCGTTTCCTTCAGTAGCCCTTGGATGGGTTATTTCAGAGGAAAAATTCATGTCCGGACTTTCTGACTTTATTGATTATGGTAAACTTAGGGTCTCTTACGGTGAGAATGGAAATAGAGAAATTGGTCGGTATGCTGCCTTATCCAGGTTAAATTCAAGTGTTTATTCCTATACCACCCCAACAGGTGCAACGATTAACGTAGGTGCTATTAGAACAGCCAATATGAGTAATCCAAATCTTCAGTGGGAAAGGAATAGCTCTATAAATGTTGGATTCGATTTTGGCATTAAGGGAAGTAAAATAACGGGTTCTATTGACTATTATGAAAGGAAAACGACCGATTTACTTATGAACAGGTCATTGCCTAATATTACCGGTTTCTCAAGTGTTATTGCCAATTTAGGGCAGGTAGCCAATAACGGGGTGGAGTTAACGTTAAATACCGAGAATTATAAAACAAATAATTTTTCATGGCGTACCTCCTTCTCTGCATGGACAAACGATAATAAAATTTTGAAATTATATGGTCCAGTTCCGGTGACTGATGCTAACGGAAACGTTACTCAGGTAGATCAGGATGACCAGGCTAATGGTTGGTTCATTGGTAAGCCAATCAATCAAATCTGGGATTATAAAGTATTAGGTGTCTGGCAGATGGAAGAAAGGGATTTGGCTAAATCTTATGGATTCACCCCTGGTGACTTTAAATTGGAAGATCTAAACGGCGACGGTAAATATACCCTGGAGGACAGACAATTTCTGGGACATCAAAATCCATTGCTTTCTTTCAATTTGAGAAATGAATTCAGAATCTATAAGAACTTAGATTTTTCTTTTGCCTTGTATGCAAGGTTAGGTCAGAACACTCAATTTAATGAAGCTAAAAACGTAGATCTATTCTATGACAGATCGCAATTTTATAAGAGACCTTACTGGACGCCGACCAATCCTATCAATGATTATGCAAAAATGATGTCTGCTGCTGGAGGTTCTGTTGCGTATAGTGTATGGAGAAAATCGTCTTTTGTTAGATTGAACAATATAAGCCTTGCTTATAGTTTACCAGAATCAGTGCTACGAAAACTTAAATTTTCAGTAGTTAAGGTGTATATAAACCAGCAAAATGCCGCAGTATTTACGCAATGGGAGTATTTTGATCCAGAAAATAAAGGACTTACTCCTTCCACAACTACGTTGGGTTTAAATGTAACCTTCTAACATTGCTTATTTTAAAACATCAAGGAAGTATTTTATGAAAAAATATATAGTTATACATAAATTGTTGATTATTGGGACATTGGTCCTGCTAGCCAACACAAGTTGTAAAGAAGGTTGGTTAGATCCACAGCCCCTTTCTTTTTTTACGCCAGAAAATACGCTGGTCTCAGAGTCTGGTTTTAATTCTGCCCTTGCCTCTTGTGCCAGTAATATTCGCGATGAATATTACGGGGATGGATCTCCTATCATCACCGAGTGTATCTTTTCAGAAGTTGCTGTGGAAGGTACAACAGATAAATTCGGTCCCGCTGTTAATCTTAACGTTCTAATTACCCCCGATGCAAATCTGAATAGTAATAATTTTAACAGGATTGGCTGGTATTGGGAAAGAGGTTGGTTAGGTATTCGCCTGGCAAATACCATCATTGACAGATTACCTGCTGCAGAGGGTATGAAAGATGCCACTAAAGATGTAATATTAGGAAAGGCATATTTCTACAGAGCTTACCATTATTACAGGCTGGTTCACCAGTTTGGTGATATTCCAACCTCCTTTAAGGAACTGGCTGAACCAAAACTCGATTTCCAAACGGTAAAAAGAGAGGTGATACTACAAAAAATTAAAGCCGATTTAGATTTTGCTGTTAAGGTAGTACCTTTCGTTGGTAACAAGGGAGATGTAAATAGAGGAGCCATCGGCCATCTTTTGACTAAGGTTAATCTTGCTTTAGGCTTATATGACGAGGCCATTGCTTCAGCTGATTTAGTGATAAATTCAGGTACCTTTAAATTGGTAACCGCTCGCTTTGGTGCCGATGCTGGTAATCCGGAAAAAAATGTTATCTGGGATCTTCACAGACCAGTTAATAAATATTTGCCAAACAATACAGAAGTCTTGTTCTCCTCAACGGATAGATTTGGTTTAACCAGTGCAACTACCACTGGCACAACTTCTATGCGTCAGGCAACCCCTTTTTATACAAGTCCCAATATTTTAACACCTGACGGCAGGCAGGGTATGAACCCCAATAGAGTTGAAATAGACTTAGGTTCCAGATATGGCAGAGGAATTGGTCGTTGCAGAGGAACAACTTACAGTACTTTGACCATCTGGGATGATGAAAAGGATTTACGCCATGATGTTAAATCTGGTAATTGGATGAACATGGAAAATCTTGTTTATAATAATCCATCTATTAAAACGACCTCTCCTTTTTATGGTAAACCATTGCAATTAAGAGATGCAACAGGTAAATTGCTCATCTCTGGAGGTGATACCATTAGAAATTGGTTCAGCTGGCCGCATTATAAGCTGTATATTGAAGACGCCATTCGTATTCCTTTTCAAGGAGGTAACTCAGATTGGTATATTTTCAGACTGGCAGAAACGTATTTGTTAAGAGCAGAAGCGCATTTCTTTAAAGGAAATATTGCCGCAGCTACTGCTGATGTAAATGCCGTGAGAACCAGAGCAGGTTGTTCTCCTTATGCTGGTGGTGTTGATATAGGTGTTATTTTAGATGAAAGAGCAAGAGAATTGTATTATGAAGAACCAAGAAAGACGGAATTAACCAGAATTGCCTTCCAAATGGCCAAATCTGGAAAATCTTATAATGGAAAATCATATTCCACAAATAATTTTTCTGCTGCTAATTTCTTTTATGACAGAATTATGGATAAGAATATTTTCTATAAGAATAATATTAAAAATGTTCGGGGTGATGCCTATACCATAAGTCCATATCATGTGCTTTGGCCGATTCCAAGGAATGCTATTTTAGCAAATAGCCTTAATCAGCTGAATCAAAATATTGGTTATGCAGGAAGTGAAAAAAATAAACCCGCATTAGATAAAATTCCGGAATAAAATTTTCTTAACTTGTAAGCATTCGAAAAATTGCAAAACCAATTTTAAATGAAAAGAAGAGATTTTATAGGAAAATCTATTGTTGGTGTAGTAGGTGCCATCGCGGTACCTACTATCGTTCCTTCCAGCGTTTTTGGAAAAAATGCACCAAGCAATAAAATCAATGTTGGGCAGATTGGTTGTGGTCGTATTGCCCGAGATCATGACCTCCCAGGTACGATGCAACACGAAATTGCCCGTTTAGTGGCTGTTTGTGATTTAGATAAAAATCGTCTCCTCGATGGTAAAAAATTGGTGGAAGCCTACTACACCAAAAAAACAGGGAATGCTAATTATGTCGATGTTAAAATGTATGATGATTATCATGATATGTTGAATAACAAAGATATTGATGCAGTCATCATCAGTACCCCTGACCATTGGCATTCTCAACCTGCGCTCGAAGCTGCATTGGCTGGGAAAGATGTTTATCTTCAAAAACCTACTTCTTTAACGATCGCTGAAGGTCGTTTATTAAGTGATGTTGTTAAGAAGAAAGGAATTATATTACAGGTCGGCACCCAGCAAAGGTCTTCGCCTCAGTTTAGAATTGCTGCCGAATTAGTCAGAAATGGTCGGATTGGCAAACTTCATACTGTTAAAATAGGCCTGCCTGGCGACCCTTCTGGGCCTGCTGCTCCGGCAATGCCTGTTCCAGCTGGTCTAAATTATGATATGTGGCTGGGATCAACACCGGAAGTACCTTACACGGAAATTGGTGTTCATCCGCAAAAGGGCTACGATCGTCCAGGCTGGCTTCGATTGGAGCAGTATGGTGCTGGAATGATTACCGGTTGGGGTCAACACCACTTTGACTCCGCTGCATGGGGCATGGATACAGAATATACGGGGCC
>JAFMBH010000037.1 GCA_017858735.1 Bacteroidota bacterium | reverse complement strand
AGCCCCTCCTCATGTTAATACCCTGACACGCCGCCATCGAAACTGCGAGAATCAGCTGCGCCATACCTTATTTTTGTAGTCGGATCGATATAAATGCCCATAGCTTGCCCTTGTTTACCTCTTGAAACCGATGGGTGCCCCATAGCCTCATATAGTTTTTTCGTGTCTGGTGAAAATCCCCAACCTTCCATTGACGTTTGGTCGGGTAACCATTGATGATGAATACGGGGTGTTTCAATAGCCTCACCCATATTCATACTATGATCAATTACATTTAAAATAACCTGTAAAACAGTGTTAATAATGGTGCGACCTCCCGGAGAACCAATCACCAGAACAGGTTTACCGTCCAATGCAACAATAGTAGGCGTCATACTCGAAAGCATTCTTTTATGAGGTGCCACCAAATTTGGGGAAGTACCAACCTGACCTTTTCTGTTAGTTACGCCTGGAACCGGATTAAAATCGCCCATTTCATTATTCAAAAGAAAACCAGTACCATCGGCCATCAATCTGGAACCATAACTATATTCTAATGTATAGGTAACAGAAACCGCATTTCCCCAGGCATCTACTACTGAAAAATGGGTGGTTTCATCACTTTCCTTAGGCAAATAAAGGGACCCAAAAGCAGCGCTATCACTTTTTGATGCTTTATCCATTTGAATAGAAGCAGCCAATAATTCAGCATAATCCTTGCTTATTAATTTTTCAATCGGCATATCCTTATTAAAGTTTGGATCACCAATATACTGAGCTCTGTCTGCAAAAGCTCTGCGCATTACTTCCGTAAGAAAATGCAGATATTCGGCACTATTGGAACCCATTTTCCGCAGGTCATATTTTTCCAGCATATTCAGCATTTCCATAATAGCTACGCCACCTGAGCTAGGCGGAGGCATACCGATAATATCGAAACCTCTGTAATTTCCAATAATTGGTTTAAGTTCCTCCGCTTCATAATTAGCCAAATCTTTGGCTGTTATGATACCCCCATGTTTTTTCATATAAGCCTCCAGCAAAACAGCGGTTTCTCCTTTGTAAAAACCGTCCCTTCCTTGTAATTGAATTCGTTTTAGGGATGCTGCCAAATCAGGTTGTTTCCAAAGTTCACCTGGCTTATATAATTCTGTACCATTTTTAAGAAAAGCTTTTTTTGCCGCAGCAAATACAGGCTGTTTTTGTTTTTGAAAATAGCTTAGAATATCTTGCATATCCCAGGTAGAAGGAAAACCATTTTCTGCCAGTTCAACAGAAGGTTTTACCAAATCGGCCCAAGGTTTAGATCCCAGTTTTCCATGCGCCATCCATAAGCCAGCCACTGTGCCGGGCACACCAACAGAAAGAGGGCCTTCATGATTTGAATTATCTTTAATCTGACCATTTGCATCGAGATACATTCTTTCGGAAGCAGCCTGAGGAGCCTTTTCACGAAAATTAAAGGTAGTGGAAGTACCGTCAGCGCCGTGATATACCATAAATCCTCCACCGCCAATGTTACCGGCAGAAGGAAGCGTTACAGCCAATGCAAAAGCCGTAGCAATGGCAGCATCAACGGCATTTCCTCCATTTTTAAGCACCTGCATACCAGCTTGCGAAGCCAAATAATGACTGCTTACCACCATTCCCTCTTTTGCTGGGGCGGGAATACGACCATGTTGACCACTCAGCGTATTTAAAGGAACAGCAAGGACTACGCTTATTATCCAGAAGCTAAAATTAATTTTCGTCATCATCATTTTAAAATTACTTAACTAATGTATGCTAAAAATACCTAAATTAGGAAAAATCTAATGTACTTTTATTTATTTACCGGCGCAACCAATTTTTTAAATGAAATGGCTATCTCTATTTTTACTTTGCATTTTACCACATATAACGCAATCTATGCATAAATTTCCGCCTGAATTTTTATGGGGTACGGCCGCTTCAGCTTATCAGACAGAAGGTAATAATGTCAATAACGATTGGCATCATTACGAACAAATAGAGGCTAAAAAACCTGAAAATAAGAGAAAATTAGCTGGAATTTGTGGTCAGGCAACCATGCAATGGCAAAATTATGAACAAGATTATGATTTAGCACAAAAAATGGGCGTAAAAATTCATCGTCTTTCCATAGAATGGTCGCGCATTTTTCCAACCACTGACAAACCCGATGAAGAAGCATTAGCCATTTATAAAAAACAATTGGTCAGCCTTCACCAACGAGGAATAAAAACCATGGTTTGTCTTCACCATTTTACCATCCCCATCTGGGTGCTGCAAAAAGGAGGCTTCCTGAACAGAGAATATTTTCTAAAGCAATTTCAGCAATATCTGGAAGTCGTCATTCCCTATCTTGCTGATGAGGTGGATTATTGGCTACCAATTAATGAGCCCAATATAGTTCCTTCTGCATCCTATCTGATAGGTATGTTTCCCCCTTACAAAAAAAATATTTTCCAATACCTTAGAGTTTATCGGCTGATGATTGAAATGCATGCTGCTGCGTATCATGTGATTAAAAAATATGATAAAAGTGCACCCGTTGGCGTCGCTTTTGCCTACATGCACTTTCAACCGTTCAATGCAAAGAATAAATGGCAACAATTTTTAAGTTATTTGTCTGACAAATGGGCAAACAGGATATTCTTTGAAGCCGTTGTCAACGGACGTTGGTCATTTCCCCTTGGTTGGGGAGCTGCCGCACCAGAAATTAAAGGAACCCTCGATTTCACCGGATTAAATTACTACACAACGCTCTATTTGAAAAATACAGGCCCGGTGCCTTTCAAAAAAGGGGATGTGATAACAGACATGGGTTGGGTCGTTTATCCTAAAGGGATCTATGCCATTCTACATCAGCTATTTAAAATAACAAACAAGCCTATTATTGTCACTGAAAATGGTACTGCTACAACTGAAGAATCGTTTCGGATTGATTATTATAAAAGTCATTTAACTGAAATTCACAAGGCTATGTCGGAAGGAGTGCCTGTGAAGGGATATATGGCCTGGAGCCTGACAGATAATTATGAATGGCAACATGCTTATTCCAAAAAATTCGGATTAATTTCTGTGGATCCCATTTCAATGGAAAGAACCTTGAAAAAAAGCGGCTGGTGGTACAAGGAAGTGATTGAAAATAATGGATTTTAATTAACGAAGAGGACGGGGCTATGCCCCTGGTAAGTTTATACGAAATAATCCATTTACGAATAAACACCCAGTCGTCCGTAGAAATTACACGCGCGGCAGCCACTGATTTTGAATCAGGATTTACAGGATGTACAGGATTAACTATAACGTCGTTGGATGACATGGGAAGATTAATTGTAATCGGTGTCATCATTTCCCGGCTTTTCGCCGATGCGTAACGCATCGGCGAAAAGAAGTGTAAAAAGTAACCCTCTATAAATAACCACTATACCCAAAACGAAGACGTTCTCTATAATCCTCAAAATCCTGTAAATCCTGATTCAGAACCGGGCGTTAGGGGCAAATATTAAATCAAAACCTATCGGGGAGAAGACGCGAAGCATCGCGTCTCTACGAATCCTGTAAATCCTGATTCAGAACCGGGCGTTAGGGGCAAATATTAAATCAAAACCTATCGGGGAGAAGACGCGAAGCATCGCGTCTCTACGAATCCTGTAAATCCTGATTCAAAACCAGGCGTTAGGGGCAAATATTATCAAAACCTATTAAAAAAAGACCTATTAGCCTTAATGTATAAAATAGCACAAAAAAAAGAGGCTATCCATTTAGACAGCCTCTACAAATACGGTATGTCCCAAAATTAGTTTATCTCAATTAACCTGTGAGTATTTATCTTGGCAGAATCCTTTTTAGGAATATCCAACTGTAGAATACCTTGCTCGTATTGAGCAGTAATTGCCTCCAGTTCAATGGTTTCAGGCAAAGTGAAAGAACGCTTGAAGGACGTGAAACCAAATTCCTTTAAAGAATAGGTTGGCTGAACTTCATCCTGGCCCTTTTCCGCAGTCTTATCCACCGAAATGGTCATCAACTTTTCTTTCAATTCAATCTTAAAGTCTTCCTTTTTCAGTCCGGGAACAGCCAATTGAACAAGGAATTTTTCCTTTTCTTCAATGATATTAGCTGCCGGTAAAAAGCTCTTCGATGGCGTAGAGCGAAAAACTGGCTGGAAAATTTCTTCTGCTAAAAATGGATTAGCTAAAGAGAAAAATGGATCTAAACGCTTACTTAAAACTGTCATGGTATTATTTTTTTTGTTTTTAAAAGATAATAACCGCTTTGCACATTTTATTCCAAAGTAAAAAACAAGTCAAAATGACATGAATAATTATTTTAACCTGTCATTTTGACTTGTTTTTATTTTATGACGCTGACTTTTTGACTAAAATGCTTGAAAAAGGAACCGTTTACGCTATCCATTATTCTTTCATCCAAATGAAAAAAAACTATTTCTTTGTTATCATTTACTTTTTTCCATTTTTTCAGCAGATGAATTATGCTTAAAATTTCATTTTTCCCCACTTTTTCTATTCTGATTTTATCCTTTTCGTACAAATAAAAACCCTGTAGGAAAGTATTTTTAGCTAGCTCAAATGTGTTATCTCCCGTTTTTTTAAAACGAACGGAATCTGCCAGATTCATTATATCCAAACCATTAATTAATCCTATGAAAGTTGAATCCCTGAAAACGACACCCCATTGATAAAATGGAAGCCCCAAAGTGAGAGGCAAGGGATAGCGTTTAGGATTTTGCAGATAAACCGAGGCATCTTTTTCATTTAAAATACTATTACTTGTCTCCCAATTTGCCAATGCTCCCATGTTATATGCCATCAACAGCCCGCGCTTAACGGGAGGAACACCCGTTGATTTAAAGTTCTTATACTGATCTAACCGTATGGTGGCCATTAACTCAATATGATTATTACGTGCTTTTTCATTTAAAATACGACAAAAATTAAAAAAAGTAATCCTTGTTTTGGGACTCCAGTCACAATCTATCAGCCATTCCTTAACCTTATGTGGCTGAGACATTTGCAATAATTTACCAACCAATTTATCCGCTAAATCAATTAATTCTTTCTCCTCTTTTACTTTTAAAAAAGTTTCATTGGTAATAAATATGACGGGCGTCAGAGAATAGGGTAATTTTTCAGGCAATCCCGTTAAAGGCGCCACAGGAACAGGCCGATGGTTAACATCGACATCGACATCAAAAAATCGGATATATAGTTTATTTACGGGAATTGAATCTAGCCAACGACCAGACACATCCTTAACATTAAAGGTTGATTTCCAATAAAAAAATGATATTTCAGGCAGCTTCCCCTCTTTATCGACGGTTGGTTTACAACCTATAAGGGCAACAGAAAATAAGCCAATACATAAGAAATGTTTCATTCTCATTATCTGGTAAAACGCATTAATTTTATTCTACACAATATACCTAAATAATTTTTTATTCAGGTTTCGTGTTGTAAATTGTAGTTTAAATACTTTCGGGTGTTTTGTTATATTAATTATCTATTTTATTTGATTTTAAACAAAAAAAACATGCGTAACTGGCTACTTTTGGGCTTAGTCCTCTTTTTTATTTTACCTATAAATGCACAGGATGCGGGTTATCAAAAACCGCCTAAGCAGATCCAGGATCTGGTAGAGGCCCCTTTAACTCCAGCAGTTCGATTAAGTCCTGACGGAAAATATTTACTTCTTTTAGCGCAACAAGGATACCCGTCCATTGCTGAACTGGCACAGCCTGAATTACGTTTGGCCGGACTTCGTATTAATCCCGCGATATATGGTGGTAGCAGAGTTTCAGGTTCTACAGGTATAGAATTATTGCGCATAAGCAATCAGGAGAAAATTCAAATTTCCGGATTGCCTGCTGAACTCAATGCGGGCGACTTAAGCTGGTCTCCTGACGGAAAATATGCGGCATTAACAAATACTGTTGCCACTGGTATTGAGCTTTGGGTTTTAAATTTAGCTGATTTTAAAGCAACCAAACTTACAGAACCATTTTTGAACGACGTTGCTGGCGGAACTCCTTTTCAATGGATTGGAAATACAGGTAAATTAATTTGTAAAATGAGAGTGGCATCGACCCCCTTAGCTCCAACAAATAACCCTGTTCCTACAGGGCCTACTATTCAGGCCAATGAGGGTAAAATAGCTCCCTCACGAACGTACCAAGACCTTTTAAAAAATCCGGGAGACGAAGTTACCTTTTCCTATTTCATGACCGTTCAACTTCATAAAATAGATGTGTTAACAGGGGAAAAAACCCTTTTTGGTACGCCCGATTTAATTTCTGAATTTACCATTTCACCCGACGGAAATTATGTTTTATTGACTACTTTAAGGAAACCTTTCAGTTACCTGATTCCATATTATGGTTTCGGTAAAACAGTAGCCTTATATGATAATGTCGGAAATTTCATAAAAACCGTCGCAGAACTATCTCTTGCTGAGGACGTTCCCGTAGGCTTTGACGCTGTTCCAATGGGCCCCAGAAATATCTCATGGAGACCTGATAAACCTGCCTCACTCTATTGGGTGGAAGCTCAAGATGAGGGAAATCCTAAGAAACCTGCCGCTATCAGAGACCGATTACACCTATGGGATGCCCCATTTTCAGGAAACCCGGTACAAGGTCCTGGTTTTACTTACAGATTCCGAGGGGTATTGTGGGGAAATGATGCCTTAGTTGTTTTTACAGAAAGATGGTGGAAAGACCGCAGGGAAATCACAACCCGTTGGTCTCCAAATAGTGCTTCACAAAAATTAGATACCCTGTTTGACAGGCAATATGAGGACCGCTCCACCGATCCTGGTAATTTTCAACTCACCAAAAATGCCTACGGAAGAAACGTACTTCTCACTGGTGCTAATCAAACTTTGTATTTGTCAGGTTTGGGAAATACCGCAGAGGGATATAAACCATTTTTAGATAGTTATTCTCTACTAACAAGAAAGAAAAGTAGATTATGGGAATCTTCTGCCCCTTGGTTTGAGAACGTAATAGATTTGTTAGATCCGGTAAATGGTGTGGTGGTGCTATCTCGTGAGAATGCAGAAACGCCGGCTAATTATTATTTAAAAAGTTGGAAAACAGGTAAATTGACCCAATTAACCCAGTTTCCTAATCCATTTATTGCCCTTCAAGGTATTCAAAAAGAGCTTGTCCGTTATAAGCGAACAGATGGACTTGAATTAACAGGTACTTTATATTTGCCCAAAGGGTATCAAAGAGAAAAAGATGGTCCATTGCCAACTTTCATGTGGGCTTATCCGCGCGAATTTAAAAGTGCTGACGCAGCCAGCCAGGTGACTGGTTCGCCTTATCAATTTTCAAGACCCAATTGGGGATCTCCTATCTATTGGGTAACACAAGGTTATGCGGTTTTGGATAATTTCAGTATGCCCATACTTGCTGAAAATGACAAAGAACCAAATGATGCATTTGTCAACCAGTTAACAATGAATGCGGAAGCAGCGATTAATAAATTAGTCGAAATAGGCGTCACAGATAGAAAAAGAATTGCCGTTGGCGGTCATTCCTACGGAGCCTTTATGACAGCAAATCTTTTGGCTCATACCGATTTATTTGCCGCTGGAATAGCAAGAAGCGGGGCATACAACAGAACACTAACCCCTTTCGGATTTCAAGCGGAGGAGAGAACCTATTGGGAAGCTCCTGAAGTCTATTTCAAAATGTCCCCCTTTAATTATGCGGATAAAATCAAAGAACCTATCCTATTGATTCATGGTGAAGCGGACAACAATTCAGGTACTTTCCCTATTCAAAGTGAAAGATTTTATGCGGCATTAAAGGGACATGGCGCAACGGCTAAACTTGTTTTCCTACCCCACGAAAGTCACGGATATCAAGCCAAAGAATCTATTCTGCACATGCTTTATGAAACAAGTTCCTGGCTCGATAAACAAGTTAAAAACAGACCAGAAAAAATCATAAGACCTTAAAAAGGAAAAAATGTCTTGTTTAGTCAGTTGGCGCTGCCAAATAGTCAGCGCCGACTGACTAATTTTCCGAAAATAATCGTTGGGCTACTTTTTGATAGTGGATGTTCATAATAATTTAGTAATCCATCAAAAATTGAATCATGACTTATGATAATTTCACGGCCAAAGCACAAGAGGCGATTCAAAAGGGACAACAAATTGCATCAGGACTAAGCCATCAACAAGTTGAAACCATACACCTTTTAAAGGGTATCATGGAAACGGACGAAAGTCTTAGTCAATTCCTTTTGGAAAAATCGGGTGTCAATGTGCCTCAACTAAAACAAAAAATAGAAGATACCTTCAAGGATTTTCCAAAAATTACCGGGACAGACCAACAATATTTGACCAACGATGCCAATAAAGCTTTAAGCAAAGCCAAAGGTATGTTGACCTCTTTTGGTGATTCTTTTATCTCTTTGGAGTTGATGTTGCTAGCTATAGTTCAAGGCGAGGACAAAGGGGCAAGAATCCTGAAAGATTTAGGTATTACGGAGGCAAATCTAAGAGGTGCCATTCAGGAATTACGCAAAGGAAGAAAAGTGTCCGATCAACATACAGAAGATTCTTATAATGCTTTAGGTAAATATGCTCAGAACTTAAATGAAAGAGCAGAAAATGGAAAGTTAGACCCCATTATCGGTAGAGATGAAGAAATAAGGAGGGTTTTACATATTCTCTCGAGACGAAAGAAAAATAATCCTATCCTTATCGGTGAGGCAGGGGTTGGAAAAACTGCTATCGTAGAAGGTATCGCCTGGAGAATTGTCAAAGGGGATGTTCCGGAAAATTTGAAAACGAAGAAAATTTTCTCCCTCGATATTTCTTCCCTTATCGCCGGCGCTAAATACAAAGGTGAATTTGAGGAAAGATTAAAAGGAGTTATTAACGATGTAACCGAGGCAAATGGTGAAATCATTCTCTTTATTGACGAAATTCATACCCTAATTGGTGCCGGTGGTGGTCAAGGTGCTATGGATGCTGCCAATATCCTAAAACCAGCGCTCGCAAGAGGTGAATTAAGAACTATTGGCGCTACAACGTTAGATGAATATCAAAAATATTTTGAAAAGGACAAAGCTCTGGTAAGACGTTTTCAAACCGTCGTTATTGACGAGCCTTCCGTCGAGGACAGTATTAGTATTCTAAGGGGTTTACAAGAAAGGTACGAGGTTTATCATAAAATCCAGATTATGGATGAAGCCATCGTAGCTGCCGTAGAACTTTCCCACCGATATATTAGTGACAGACAATTACCAGATAAAGCCATCGATTTGATTGATGAAGCAGCGGCAAAACTCCGACTTGAGCTGGATTCTCTTCCTGAAGAAATAGATGAGTGCGATAGAAAAGTTCGCCAACTGGAAATTGAAAGAGAGGTCATTAAAAGAGAAAAAAATGATAAACTCTTAAATAATATCGAGGAACAAATTGCTCAGGCAAGAGAAAAAAGAGATTCTCTGGTGGCAGGTTGGAAAAGTGAAAAAGAAATTATAGATACTATCCAGGCAATAAGAAAGAGGCTGGAGGAAATGGAAAATGAAGCGGAAAAGGCGGAAAGAAGCAGTGATTACGAGAGGGTAGCAAAAATTCGATACGGTGAAATGCAGGAACAACAAGTTATGTTGCGTGTCGCCGAAGAAAAACTAAGCAAATTACCCGAGGAAAGTAGATTTACGAATGAAAAAGTTACTGCGAGTGATATCGCCCAGGTAGTATCAAAATGGACAGGCATTCCCGTCGATAAAATGACCCAAAGTGAAAAGGATAAACTCCTTCGACTTGAAGCTGAAATTGGGGCAAGATTAATTGGACAAGAGGAGGCTGTAGCTGCTGTAGCTGACGCTATCAGAAGAAGTCGTGCCGGCCTCCAGGATGCAGAAAGACCCATTGGTTCCTTTATTTTCCTTGGTCCAACAGGGGTGGGTAAAACGGAACTGGCAAAAACACTGGCAGAAGTGCTTTTCAATGACGAAAAGGCAATGACCAGAATTGATATGAGCGAATATCAGGAAAAACATACTGTTTCCCGACTGGTGGGCGCCCCTCCAGGCTATGTTGGCTACGATGAAGGTGGACAATTAACAGAAGCCGTGAGAAGAAGACCCTACTCGATCATTTTGCTCGATGAAATAGAAAAGGCGCATCCCGATACCTTCAATATCCTTCTCCAGGTCTTAGATGATGGAAGATTAACCGATAATAAAGGTAGAGTGGCCAATTTTAAGAACACTATTATTATCATGACTTCAAATATTGGGTCTGAAAATATTTTAGAGAATTTTGAGGATTTGGCCGAGATGGGCGATAAACACAGGACCGAAGTGCTGGAAACTACCAAGGCGGAAGTACTGAATATGCTAAAAGAAAATATGAGGCCCGAATTCCTGAATAGAATCGATGACCAGATTATGTTCTTGCCGCTCGATAAAATCGAAATATATAAAGTGCTCGATTTATTGTTAAAAGGCACTCAAAAAATGCTCGCTAAACAAGGGCTTTTATTGAAAATGAGCGAAAAAGCTAAAGGATTTTTAACCAATCTGGGCTATGATCCTCAATACGGTGCAAGGCCTCTAAAGAGAGTACTTCAAAAAGAGGTGATTAATGAACTTTCCAGGCAAATTCTGATTGGAACCTTTTCCTTCGGCGATACCATCTACATAGATGCTAACAATAAAGGCCTTCTTTTTAGTAAAGATCCCTTTGAACCGATAACTATGATGGCAGACGACGTCTCGGAAGATGAAAATTAATTTTTTGCCTCTTTTTGCCCAATTAAATAATAAACACACGTGGTCAAAAAATCCCTGATAGGTGGTACGCCTTTTATAAATCCAAATTGCTTTATAGGTTTTAGTCCGAACTTAAACTTATAAATAGGATTCAATAAAAAATGTGTGTTTAATTTAATATCGTAACCGGTTTCTCTGACTATTCTTTCAAAACGAGTAGTGGAGATACCGGTTTCTTTTATTTCCACAAATGAAGGAACATATTCATTGAAATAATTCAATATCCATTTATAAGCACCCATTGGTAGCAAATGAAAATAAGGAATTTTTGAAAGGAAACTTTTGCATAATTGCTGATGACCTCCAAATGGCATTTGCCATGGAGGGAATCCAAAAAATATATTGCCGCCAGGTTTAAGGAATTTTTGAAACTCCATTAGAATTTTTTCCTGATTGGGTATATGCTCGATAACATCCTTCAAGACAATCAAATCAAACTTGTTACTGAACTCCGTTTCAAAAGAAGGATCGTAAATATTCTTATTTATTAATTTGACTGTACCCGCGGCAACCTCCTTTTCTAAAAATTCACCCGCCAATTGAAGCCTTCCCTCCTCAAGTTCAACCCCTACACCTGTGCAACCTTTATCGAGAAAAGCTTTTAAAACGCCCCCTTCTGCACAACCAACCTCAAGAACATGAATGTTTTCCCCAATGCGAAAGTATTCCTCAATAAATGGAATAACAAACTCTTTTGCATTTTTATATTGCATTTCAAAATACCAGGGTTTGTTGGTGTGGAATTCGTACATAAAATAATGGTTTATTGGGCAAATTTAATCAAAAAACCTTTTAACCTTACATAAATTTCCTCAAAATGCCTTCCTTCATAGCAAAAGAGGAATAAGTTAGTGAGCTAAATTTTCCCGCCGTCAAAATAAATTTTATTAATACCATAGCGGCGACGATCATTTCGGCTCTTGTTTCGGGAATCTCTTTGTATTCCAGCCTTTGAGCTAAACTTTTTTTAATAATTTCATCTAAAACAGGGAAGACATGAGCAACAGACACTGTTGTGGCATGCTTGTTTTTGATAGATACATCTGATAAAAAATCTTCCAGCACATCAAAAGTACCTGATGCGCCTACTAAATGATTGACATTATGAATCTTCAAAATAGCCATTAAATCTACCAGAGATTCCTCTATAAATTCTGTTAATTTTACTACTTCCTCTTCACTTATTGGATCCTTTTTATGGAAATAATTATATAAAATAGAGATACCTAAAGGAAAACTTTTAGACCAATAAATAGTCTCCCCTTCGGAAATAATAAATTCTACACTCCCCCCACCAATATCCATTATCAGCACCTTTTCCTTAATAAAAGGTATGGCAAGATGGACACCACCGGCAATAAGCAAAGCTTCCTCATCGCCAGATATAACCGCTACCTCTATACCCGTTTTTTCATACACCTGTTGTATAAAATAGGATGCATTTTCAGCTCTTCTCAAGGTCGCAGTACCCATAGCTTTAATCTCAGAAACCTGAAAATCCTTACATTTTTCTGCGAAATGAACCATTATTTCGATACCCTTTTGGAACGGTTTTTCTCCAATTTTTTCTATCCCCTCAGAAGCCAGTTTGACAAAAAAAGCTTCTTTATACACTTCTTCAAACTCCTGAGGGGAAGTCACCTTTGCGATTAACAAATGGAAGGTATTACTCCCTAAATCTATAATTCCGATATTATTCATTCACTAAACGTGGCCAATTTTCGTTCCTGAGGGAATAAAAGCACCTTTTCGCAGAACAATGATACCATCTTTAATGGAGTACTTATCTGTCTCTTCATCTTTTAAAAGAGGATTTCCTTTAATAACTACATTATTACCAATGCGGGCGTTTTTATCGATAATGGCATTTTCAATGATACATTCTTTACCAATACCCATAGCGGCTCCTTCCTTTGAATCGACTATTTCAGAAATAGATTCATAGTAATCTGCCCCCATGATAATCGCATTATTTATCTCAGAACCCTCCCCTATTCTTGAGCGAATACCTATTACTGAACGATCTATTTTTTTGGCATGAAGAATACATCCTTCAGCAATTAAAGCTCTATTTAAGATGGTACCATACACTTTGGTAGGCGCCAACTGCCTCGGCCTGGTATAGATAATCCGTTTATTATCAAAAAGATTAAATTCAGGAATGGTATCCGTAAGGGCAATATTTGCCTCAAAAAAAGATCCGATAGTACCTATATCTGTCCAGTAACCATCGAAGGCATAAGAAGCAACCTTTAGACCGCCATGGATGGCATCGGGAATAATTTCCTTACCAAAATCCACTGCCTTTTCATTGTCCGAAAATAGCTTCATCATTACCTGTTTACTAAACATATAAATGCCCATAGAAGCTAAATAGGATTTTCCCTTCGATTTATTTTCAACAGAAACCGAAGAAGTCCAATCGGACAGCGCCTCCTTTTTAGGTTTTTCAATAAAGGAATCAATAAATCCTTTATCGTTCACCTTCATAATGCCAAAACCGGGTGCATCTGCTTCATTCACCGGGATAGTAGCAATGGTTAGGTCTGCCTTTTGACTTATATGATACTTTGCTAATTCCTCAAAATCCATTTGGTACAGCTGATCTCCGGAAAGGATTAGGATATAGTCATAGTCGTGATTTTTCAAATGATGCATAGATTGTCTTACAGCATCAGCCGTACCTTGAAACCACTTATCACTATTGGGCGTTTGCTCCGCGGCTAAAATATCAACGAAGCCATGAGAAAAGACATCAAAATGATAGGTATTTTTAATATGTTGATTTAATGAAGCAGAATTATATTGTGTGACCACAAACATTCTCTTCACCCCGGAATTCAAACAATTAGAAATAGGAATATCTATCAACCGATATTTCCCTGCAATAGGCACGGCAGGTTTTGATCTATGGCTTGTCAGTGGAGCTAATCTGCTACCGGCACCTCCTCCTAATATGAGGCAAATCATCTTTATCATTTATTACATTTTTTAAGTGAGTTCGTTATATAATGTTACATATTCAGAAGCTGATTTTTGCCATGAAAAATCTATCCCAAAAATAAATTTCCTGACTTCTTCGAATTTTTTTCGCTCATTAAATAGTTCAAATGCTTCATCAATAGCCTTCTTTGCAGCATCAACTGAAAAAGCTTCAAAGAGAATACCATTTCCATTTTTCTCATTCCACGGCACAATAGAATCTTTTAATCCCCCTACAGCCCTAACTATTGGTATGGTGCCATATCGTAGCGCGTACAATTGATTTAACCCGCAGGGTTCAACCCTGGAAGGCATTAAAATAAAATCGGATGCTGCGTAAAGTTGATGAGCCAGTGCTTCATCGTACCCGATGCGTACATGCAGTTTGCCTGGATATTTATAACTCATACTGCGCAATAAATCATGGAGGTAAGGTTCTCCAGAACCTAAAATAATAAATCCTATGCCCGTTCCACTTTCTAACACGGTATTTATAAGGTCTGGTAAGATATCAGCTCCTTTCTCGCGTACTAACCTGCCAATAAAGGTAATCCATGGTATATTTTGATTAAGTCCCAGTTGGCTTACCAGTTGTTTTTTCTGATGTAACTTAAAATCTTGTATATCTTTTAATTCATACGCTACCTTATCGGGCAAATGAGTGTTCAGGTAAGTATCAGTTTTAGGATCCCATACATCATGATCTATGCCATTTAAAATACCTCTGCATTTTCCTTTCTCATTGCTGAACAGCCACTCCAAACCAGAGGAAAATTGTTGCAGTTCCAATAAATAGCCTGGAGAAACGGTCGTAATGGCCCACGCATTTTTCACTGCAGAAGCCAAAGGATTAATTTGATCAGACCAATCCAACAAACCATTTACCTCCACAGGAAATTCAGGTAATAAATCTTTTTTCAACCAAGGAAAGGAGCCGGCATATTCAGCATTATGAATGGTAAAAACCGTTGGAATTTTCTTTAAAACCTCAAATATTTTGGTATGTTTTATTAAAAAAGGGATTAAACCTGCGTGGTAATCATGGCAATGAAGAATTTCGGGTTTCACCTCCATATTCTTAACCCAATCTAAAATAGCTATTTGAAAGGAGGTGAATCGTTCTGTATTATCCGTGTACCAACCTTTTTCTGCATCACCGTAAATACCCGGGCGATCAAATAATCCAGGTAAATTTACCACATAAAGGGGAAAATCCAGCCCAGTTTGTAAAGGTTCCTCTATAGTATAAGGATGATATTGATCATTCAGAAAATAGGCACCTACATGAAGTAGTTTGAAGCGGTGCTTTTTTGTCCAGGGTAAACCATATTTAGGAATTACTACGGCAGATTCCCAACCGGCAGAAGTCAGATATTTTGGTAACGCACCTGCCACATCTCCTAATCCTCCTGATTTTGCAGCAGGATAACATTCTGCACTAATATGTAATACACGCATAGAATACATTAAAAAGAACTCACTGTTCTGGTTTCTGTGAAATATACGGAATTATTAGGAAAGTAAAAAATAAGATAGGAGAGAAAAATTTAAAACAATAAATTCGGTCAGGTATATAGAATGCCTGACCGAATATCTATTGAAGGAAAAAAGACTACATTAAGCAGCGGGTACTTCTACCACTTTTTTAGCTCTTTTACCAGGTCTTGAATTACCAAAAGAACCCTGGAAAATTTTTCCTTTTTTAGTGCGTTTATCGCCTTTTCCCATTTTAGTTGGTTTTTTTACATTATGAATGCAAAAGTACACTTTTTTATGGTAATGTCAACTTCATATCTTCCAATGCTGATACTATTTTTCTATCGTTTGATAATCGTGGTACTTTATTTTGGCCTCCGAGCTTTCCCTGAGCCTTCATATAAGCCCTAAAACTATCTCTTATCAATACACGGATGACTAAAGGTTTTAAAACAGAACCTTGAATAAGATCATCGTAATAAATATTTTGCTTAACCATTTCCCGATCTAAAAACTGGGCAAACCGATCTAAATCAGCGGGTATTTCATCAAACTCAACCCACCACTCATGATAAGGCAACCCTCCTTCTAAAGGAGTCACCTGGGGAGCTACGGTAAATTCAACGACCCTGGCGCCCAGCGCCTGACAGGTTAACTGCATAGCTTCATCTACCTCTTTTCCTATGACATGTTCACCGAAGGCAGAAATATAATGCTTCACCCTACCCGTTACAATAATTCTGTAAGGATTTGTAGAAACAAACTCGACGGTGTCGCCAATATTATACCCCCAAAGACCTGCATTGGTGTTTAAAATAAGTAAATAATTGACGCCACACTGCACGTCATGTAACCTTAATCGGGTTGGATGTTCATTTCCCAATTCGTTTACAGGAATAAACTCAAAAAACAATCCCGATGCTACATTTAAAAACATTCCCCGCTCGCCTGGGATATCCTGAAAAGCCAGAAAACCTTCTGACGCCGGATATATTTCAACGCTATCTACCTGACCACCAACAAGTTCCTCTAGTTTTGCTCTATATGGCTCGTAGTTTACCCCCCCATAAACGAACATACTAAAATCGGGAAATATTTCTTTGATGGTACTTTTTCCAGAAACTTCCAACAATCGTTCATAATACATTTGCACCCAGGGTGGAATACCACTAATCAGCGTCATTTTCTGATGAAGGGTTTCCTCCACAATTTTATCTAACTTTTCTTCCCATGCATCAATACAATTTGTCTCATAAGAAGGCATTTGACTTCTTTTTACCCAGGCAGGAACGAGATGATTGGAAATACCAGACAAGCGCCCGGTAGGCACCCCATTAATATCATCGAGAGAAGGGCTGCCAGACAAAAAAATAATCTTGCCATCTAACCATTTCCCCCTTCCTGTTTGACCAAAATAATGAAAAAGGGCGTTTCTTGCCGAACCAAAGTGATTGGGCAAGCTATCAGATGTAATGGGAATATATTTTACCCCAGAGGTAGTGCCCGATGTTTTGGCAAAATAACGGGGTCTTCCAGGCCATAAAACATTAGATTCTCCGACAACAACGCGATCAAAATAGGGCTTTAGGCCTTCATAATCTTGAACAGGAACCCTTTGTTTGAAATCTTCATAAGATTTTATATTAGCAAAATCGTGATCAATGCCAAACTGAGTGTTACAGCCCTGTCGTATAATTTGAGTGAAAATATTTTCCTGTTCCTTTAGTGCATTCGCTGACCACTGTCCAATTTGTTTAGATACCTGATTTGCCCAAGGGCGAAGAAAGAAAGATTTGAAACCCATATTTATTCCATTGAAGGTAGATTAGGGTACGAAAATACTAAATTTATCAGATTTTTAACTTCTTAAATCTTCTACATAAAACGTAGGATAGTCAGACTTTTTATACTGAAAAAAAACATCGGGAATAGATTGATTAACTTTTGGGGTACCAAAGCGAAATAAAAAACGGGAACCGTCCTTCGCAAAGGCTTTAAAAGATACAATTTCCCCCGTTTTTTTATCAAGAATCAATTCCAGTTTCGAATAATCGGCCATTTTATCTATTGGCTTGAGCCCTATTTGTTGAAGTGATTTTCCCTTTTCAACAAACTCCTTCAGGACAACGTAACTTAAATCTTTCCTTTTATAAATGCTAAACAGTGCTTCCGGAGATAAAACATCCTCATTTTGCTGGGGATCAGGCATATCATTTATCTGGACTTCTTTTTCTTTTGGCAAAATAACCCACAAAGATTTACCATCACAAAGGACGGTTTGCTGGTTCATAACTAATTTATACTTCAATCCTTTTCGAGTAAATTGCCCTTTTTGAACTTGCTTTGGTTGGTCGGGAATTTCCAGATCGAGCGTAAAAGGAATATCAAGAGAAGTGTATGATTCATATCGCTTCTTCATTAGGTCAAGCGTTGCCTTTGCTTTTGGGTCCTTTTCTGAACGGGAAGAAACCTGCCCATTTAAGGAATTAATATTAAAGCACAAAGACAAAAGGAAAAGAACTGATGAAAACAAGGTTTTGAAGGTCATTCCGAATGGTTATTTTATGACTAACGAAAAATGAATGGTTTTAATTACGCTAACATCCAATTACTCTGTATTTTTTAACACGGCGGGGAGTTTAATAAACCCATATTCTATATCTTTATTCTTTTTCGTAATGGTATTTAAAAGCATTTCTGCAGCTATTTTTCCCATGTCAAATGCAGGTTGTACAATTGCGCTCAGCTTAGGTCTTAACAAATGGGCAAAAGGGGCATTGGTAAATCCTACTATTTTTACTTCAGAGGCGCGAGGTTCAGGAAGCTGCTGCACCGCCTCATAACAATAAAAAGAAAGTCGGTCACTGGAGGCGAAATAAGCATCTGGTTGATATTTTTCTTCTAAATCTCTTAGGTTATCCCATGCTTCCCGGGCTAAAAAATTGGAATACCTGATTAAGTTTGGATCTACGGAAATACCTGCATGCAGCAAAGCAGCACTATACCCTGCCAACCTTTCGATGGAGATAGATATTCCGCTGGGACCCGCCATGTGTGCAATGCGTCTTTTCCCCTGTTGTATTAACCAGGAGGTAGCCTCAAAAGCAGCTTGATAATTGTCGCAGACCACCTTGTGACAATAATTATCGGAGGGAACTCTATCGAAATAAACCACAGGTAATTTCGCTCCAATGCTTTTCATCACTTCATTGACATCCGTTTGATTGGTAGAGGGAGACAAAAGTAAACCATCTGCTTTTCGGCGGGCTACATCTCTGATAATATTGATTTCCCTCTCTGTGGAATCGTGGGTTTGGTAGATAACCACATGATAACCCCTGTTATTTGCTACAAATTCAACCCCATTGACAATTTCAGCAAAAAAGGAATTAGATATTTCAGGAACAATAATAGCAATGTACCTGGTATTCATTTCCTTCAAACTCTGGGCTATAAGATTGGGCCTGTAATTTACCTTTGAAGCATAAGATTGTACTATTCTTTTTGTTTCTTCTCCAATTTCATGGCTATCCTTCAATGCTCTCGAAACCGTTGAAACAGATAAATTAAGTGCCTTTGAGATATCGCTCAGTTTGACTGGTCTTTCTTGATCCATCACCCGACTTTTTATCAAAGGTAAGTGAATTAAAGTATTACCTCAAAAAATTCATACATTCCCTTTTCTTTTGTTAATGTACTATTTTACGCAATCGTTTGCGTAAATTAATCTCTTAAAACAAAATAAGATATTGTATTTAATTACGAGATTAGACGTAACATTAGTAATCTGACCCGCAAAACACCTTTACATTAAAAACTCTTCGATTTATTTTAATCAATTTAAACCTTGGAAAAACCATCTTCTGAAAGATGGTTTTTCCAGTTTTTAGATACCAAAACTTTTTGTCATGCTAAAAAACTTTTTTACAACCTTAACCTTTTGGTTTATTTTAACGGTACCGCTAATGGCTCAATCAATAGAAACACAGGTGGATATTCTTCGTCAAAACATGTTGAATCCAAATATTTCTGCCCTTAATCTCATCCTGTCTCCCGACCTTGTGTATGGACATTCTAATGGTCATCTCGAGGACAAAGCAACGTTCATTGATAATTTAACCAATGGGAATTACAATTTTACGGAAATAATATGGACAGATCAGTCCATTAAATTAAGTAAACACATCGCTGTAGTGCGACATACACTTAAAGCGAAAACAAACGATAAGGGAATTCCCGCAGAAATAAATTTAAAAATTCTATTGGTTTGGAAGAAAGAAGGGAAAACCTGGAAGCTTTGGGAAAGACAATCCGCTAAAATTGTTCCCCATTAACGCCTGATGTATGCCTCATCTTTCACTTAAAAATTTAAGACAAGTGTCGGTCCATCCTTCCTTGTCCATCCCTCACGATGCCCAGTTTCAGCTGCCTGATAAAGTATTACAATTTGGAACAGGGGTTTTATTGAGGGGACTTCCCGATTACTTTATCGAAAAAGCCAACCAAAAGGGTATTTTTAATGGTCGTATTGTCGTGGTAAAATCTACCGAGACTGGCGATGTCTCTTCCCTTCAGAAGCAGGATAACCTATACACCCTAAGTATTCGGGGAATCAAAAATGGTCAGAATATTAATGAAAATATCATCTGTAGTTCCATTAGTAAAATATTACATTCAAATAGTCAGTGGTCTGATGTGCTAAATTCTGCGGCTAACCCAAGCATTCAGATTATTATTTCAAATACTACAGAAGCGGGATTACAATACATAGAAGAGAAACTTACCCATGAACCTTCCATCTCATTTCCCGGCAAATTAACCCAATGCCTTTATCACCGGTATGCTAAACTGGGTCATGCACCAGAAAGTAAAATAGTTGTTTTACCCACTGAATTATTAACTGATAATGGATTCATTTTAAAGAAAATAATAGAAAAACTGATTCATTTTAATGACTATCCAAAATCCTTCGGTGAATGGTTAAATGAAAAAGTGATTTTCAGCAATACGCTTGTTGATAGAATAGTTCCCGGAAAATTATCAGAGGAGCATCAGCAAATGCTTCTTGAAAAATATGGCTATACAGATTCTAATGCCATTATGTGCGAACCTTATGCCCTCTGGGCCATTGAAGGTGGACAAGAAGTACACGATTTATTAACTTTTTCAAGCGCTAATGATGAAATAAAAATTGTTCCTGATATTTCTCAATTCAAAGAGTTAAAGCTGCGCATTCTTAACGGTTCACATACTCTTTTATGTGCCAAAGCCATAGCGGAGGGGTTTGAAACGGTTTATCTGGCGATGAGTGATCCAATATTTAGAAAATACGCTGAGGATCTCATTTTTGAAGAGATTATACCTTCACTTCCAAAAGAAATAAAAAAGGAAGATAAATTATCCTTTGCAAAAGACGTCATAGATAGATTCTCTAACCCAAATATAGAGCATAAATGGACGTCTATTGCGGTCCAATATCCTATGAAACTTACTATTCGGGTGTTGCCTCTACTAAAGTCATACCTTCAGACGACAGGTAATTCTCCTACAAAAATGGTAGCATGCATAAGAGAAATTTTACACTTTCTCCTAAACAATGAAGATACGCCAATGGATGACATATCAAAAACTGCTATAACCAAGATTAATTTGTCGTCCTCTTCAACAGAGGAGAAAGTAAAATTATTACTAAAGGAAGAATCGATATGGGGAGAAGGTTTTTATATTCTTTGGCTAGATGCTGAAGCAGTTAGCTCAAAAAAGGAGCACCTGTTTTGATATTTCCAGGCAGTGGATTCCGATATTGGCTAGGAACCTTACCAGATTTAGCCTCTTTAATTAATCCGTCAATATCCTCTTTTGATAAGTTATCTTTTCCTTCGGGTAATCCTTTTGCTTTTTCCAGAGAGATTATTGCCTCTTTAAAATTTTCTTCACCTAAATATGCCTGTCCCAAATTGAACCAAACCTTCCTTTGCCAGCCGAAGTTATTATCATCCTCTAGAAAAACTCTTTTCGAGACAGGAATTAACTCTAAAATCGCCATTTTGTAATCCCCCAAAATCAAATGACATTCTCCTTTTATGCGCTTAGTTTTCCAAAAAATGGGTTGGTGAGGAATAGAATTTTTCAGTGTAATATCAAAATCTTTGATAGCCGACACATAATTTTTTTCAACAATACGTACGAAAGCCCTACCGAAGTGAGCTTCTTCGCTATGGGGATTAACTACAATACTTTTGTTAAAATCATAAAGGGCGTCTTTAAAGTTTTTCAATCTAAAATTTACGTAACCTCTTCTTTCATAAGCTTTAGCGTGTCTTTCGCATTTTTGAATGGCCTGATCCAATGCATCTTTAGCTGCCTTATCTTCCCCTTTTCCAACTAACCTTTTACCCAGCAAATAAGACTGAATGGCAGATTTATCACCATTTGGTTCAATTTCCCTATACTCAATAATTTTACCATTTTCCAGTTTCCAGGCACTGAGGCTACCTGCGATCGCGTATTCGCAAACGGTTTCAAGAGCAGATACCGTATTTCTCCAGGTTCTATCGGTAATTTCAGGCTCGACATGCCTTGGAATATTCACGCAATTTTGTTCTACATCGAATATATTTTCACTTCGGAGAAATACATCGTATTTAAAATGAATTTCAACACGCTGATTATACTGCGCCAGAGCCATTTCGAAACTGCGTTGGTTGTTAAAGATGAACTGACCGGCCAGAATAATACGATAATTTGACATTTCTAAGGAAAATATTAGAACAGACTTGTTAACTTAATTGCACTTAAAGGTACGCTTTTATTTGCAGCTAACAAATATTTAACAATAGATTTACGATAAACAACCTGCGTTTACCTTAGCAAATATTAGGCAACTTCACCCTAAATACATTTCCCAAAAATTCATAAGGTGTTGGATATTAACCAAGTTTGTCTAAAAGTCTTTCCACCTTTTTAGCTGGCTTATCCTCTGGTTTAGATTTATTTATTATTTTAAGAAATTGCGGATCAACGTGCATTCGCATAGAAAAACCCATCTGTTCGAGTTCGATCACCACATTTTTATCATTCTGATGATCTACTAATTTCCCTTTCAGGCCATAAAGGCTACCGAAGCAGATCTCTATATCGTCACCGATTTCAGGTTTCAGCGCAACAGCTTCAATCTCAATTTTTTGACCGGTAATAGCCTTTAAAATACTAATTTCTCTTTCTGGAATAGCAAGTAACTCGTGGCTGAACTTTACAAATTTCACAACATCCTGTGTAGATGCTACAGCAAAGTATTCCGATTGGACAATTTTAACAAAAACGTAACAACTGATGAGCGGTAATTGAATTATTTTAATTTTCCGAGTATAAACCCTTTTGTGAGTACTTAAGGGTAAATAGGCTTCCACCCCCTTTTCCGTCAACTGTTTGAGCACCATTTTTTCCCTCTTATATCGAGTATAAATAGCGAACCATTTTTTCTCTACATTATCAAGGTGCAAATTATGGTACGTTGGTTTTTCTAAGACAACCAAATCATTATCAGATGATACATCAACTTCTTCCATTAGCTATTTTTATAATTCAATTAAATTAACCATACCATTTTCCATAACATACCTCTCCCCTGATTCCGGGCAGACAGCCTGTCCTTCTGCTGAAAAAACCAGTTTATGCCCCATTCGGCTCATAAAATACTTTACTTTGGCCGGGTTTCCTATAACCAGCGCAAAGTCAGGGACCTCTTTAGTGACCACAGCTCCCGCGCCAATAAATGCATATTGGCCAATTTTATTGCCACACACAAGCGTCGTATTTGCACCAATGCTTGCCCCTTTTCCTATAATAGTCTGTTTATAATCAGCTTTCCTGTTTACAGCACTCCGGGGATTAATCACATTGGTAAAAACAGCGGAAGGGCCTAAAAAAACATCATCTTCGCAAATAACGCCCGTATAAAGGGATACATTATTCTGGATTTTAACATTATTCCCAAGGATTACCCCGTTGGCTATGAACACATTTTGGCCCAAATTACAATGCTGACCTAAGGTAGCGCCAGACATAACATGGGTAAAGTGCCAGATTTTTGTACCTGCACCAATGACAGCGCCTTCGTCAACAATAGCAGAGGGGTGAATAAAAATATCTTCCATTTATTTAAAAAATTGACTCACTGTATTCGTAATAAACGCTATTTGCTCCTCACTCATCTCCGTGTGAATAGGCAAAGATAACACAGACTTACATAATTTGTCTGTTACTGGAAGAAATTGAACATTAGCCTCCTTTTTAAAAGCCTCCTGTTCGTAAAGTGGCAGTGGATAATAAATGATGGATGGAATACCCTTTTCCTTCAGGAAAGATTGCAATTCATCTCGTTTTCCGTTATTTATTTTTAAAGTATATTGATGAAAAACATGACTTGAAAAAGCTACTCTGAAGGGAATTTGGATTTGCTCAATGGATTTGAACGCTGCGTCATACGCATCGGCCACCGCTTTTCTATCTGCCGCAAATTGATCTAAATATTTCAATTTCACGTTAAGAATAGCCGCCTGAATAGAATCTAACCTTGAGTTAACCCCCACCATGTCATGATAGTATCGTTTAGTCTGCCCATGATTGGCAATTTTATGCAGCGTCATTCCAAGATTTTCATCTTGTGTATAAAGTGCGCCGCCATCGCCGTAAGCTCCCAGGTTTTTTGAGGGATAAAAACTGGTGGAACCGATATGCCCTACCGTACCTGATTTGACTTTAACACCGCTTTGCATCAAATAATCTGCGCCTATAGCCTGGGCATTATCCTCAATCATGAATAAGCCCCTTTCGTCGCACAACCTTCTAATTCCTTCCAGATCAGCACATTGACCATAAAGATTCACAGGAACAACGGCGCGGGTTTTATCTGTTATGGCTTTTTCAATGATGTCAGGCGTAATATTAAACGAATCAATATCGACATCGACCATCACCGGTTTCAAGTTCAATAAAGCAATTACCTCCGCGGTGGCAACATAAGTAAATGCGGGTACAATAACCTCATCTCCAGGTTTAAGCCCCAAAGCCATCATGGCTATTTGAAGCGCATCGGTACCATTAGCACAAGGAATCACCCTCTTTGCACCCAGATATTTCTCCAGATTATTCTTAAACAAGGTTACCTGAGGTCCGTTGATATAAGAGGTGTCAGTTAAAACCTCCATAATTCCCTCATCTACTTTCGATTTAATTCTAAGGTATTGACCTTTAAGATCAACCATTTGTATAGCTTCCATATCCCATTTTAAATCATAAAATATCTAATGCTTTTGATGCAATCGTTTTACCAATAGCAAGAGACGCGGTAGCTGCCGGCGAAGGCGCATTGCATACATTGACTATTTGGTTATCGGCAAATATAAGAAAATCGTCACTCATATTACCAAGATTATCGGTTGCCATTGCTCTGACACCAGCGCCACCACGAACTAAATCTTCCTCATTAATTTCGGGAATCAGGTGACGAAGCGCTTTTACAAAAGCGGCGGAGGAGAAGGATCTGTGTAATTCTCCCAAACCGTGTTGCCAGTGTTTAGTTGCTAAACGACGGAACCCGGGAAAAAATATAGTTTCTGCCAATTCTTTTGCGTCAATGTCCCAACGGGAATATCCCTCCCTTTTAAAAGCCAGCACTGCATTGGGTCCAGCTTCAATACCTCCCCCAATCATTCTGGTAAAATGAACCCCGAGAAAAGGAAAATCAGGATTTGGAACGGGGTAAATCAGGTGATTCACCAAATACTGTTTTTCAGGTTTCAGATCATAATATTCGCCTCTAAAAGGGATAATTTGAAGGGGAGGTAAAGGCATTCCGGTCATTTGAGCCACTTTATCGGAATATAAGCCAGCGCAATTAACTAAAATACTCCCTGAAATTTCTCTGGCATCGGAAGATCTGAGTATTATTTCACTTTTAGATCTTATAATTTGGTTTACCTTAAAGTTCGTTAGGATTTCACCCCCTAAGGCCCTTATTTTTTCTGCATATTTCAATGAAACCGTGGTATAATCGACAATGCCCGCCTGAGGAACCAAAATAGCCTCTTTAACATGAATATGAGGTTCTCTTTCCAGGGCTTCCTCCTTTGAAATACGGCGAATGCCTGTCAGACCATTTTGCAGTCCATTTTGCCATATTTTTTCCATGCTGGGAATATCCTGTGCTGAGGTGGCAACAATCAATTTACCACAAATATCAAAAGGAATGTCCTCTGCGGTACAAAATTCAAGCAATTCCTTGTATCCGGTAATACAATTATTCGCTCTGAGGCTTCCCGGGCGGTAGTAGATACCCGAGTGAACAACGCCACTATTATGCCCCGTCTGATGCTTTGCTAATTCTGCTTCTTTTTCTACCAGCGTCAGGGATAATTCAGGTTTTTCCAACAAAAGTCTGTATGCTGTGGCAAGTCCAACAATTCCACCTCCTATAATTAAAACATCTTTTTTCATAGTATAAAAATTAGGTATATTTAAGTAGATTGACTAACAATTTTTTGTCATTTTTAAACAGTAAAATCAGCCACTGGCATAGGTTTGAGACATATAACGATTTTTTGCTATGGTATCCTTTTTGCTTAACAGCTAAAAAAACAAATACCCAAGTGAAACTTGAACCTATCCCCCAACTACATCGCGACCTTAGATTTTGGCTTATTGTAAGCTGCATGTTCTTCACATTAATTCTTTTAGTGGATCAATTTCCACCTTAAGAAATTATTTTAAGACTCAGGTCTAAACTTCCTGAGGAATGCGTCAAGGCACCTAAGGAAATAAAATCGACCCCAGTTTCTGCATATTCCCTCAAATTATCCTCATTAATGCCCCCTGAAGCCTCAATTTCCATTTTTTTCCCGATGAGTGCTACAGCTTCTTTAATTTCAGCAGGAGAAAAATTATCCAACATAATCCGCTGACAACCTCCAACTGCTAAAACCTCTTCAATTTCTTGCTTATTCCTTACTTCAACGGTAATTTCAAGTTGAAGTTCATGAAAATCAAGATAATTATGTACTTGTTTTAAGGCCTGGGTAATACTACCTGAAGCATCGATATGATTATCTTTTATCATGATACGATCAAAAAGCCCGAAGCGATAATTTTCACAACCACCCAGCAACACGGCCCATTTTTCCAATGGACGAAGCAGAGGCGTCGTTTTCCGGGTGTCAATTAAACGGATGGGCAGATCGACCACTTTATTAGCTAATCTATGACTCAGGGTAGCAATACCACTCATCCTCTGCAAGGTATTCAAAGCCAGTCTTTCCCCCCTTAAAATAACCCGTGTATTTGCCTCTAAAACAGCAGCTATTTGCCCTGGAAAAACATATTCACCCTCATTTTTTAAAGATTTCCAGGTAGAAGATGGGTCAAGGTAATGAAAAATAGCCTCCGCGATAGTGAGGCCGGCAATAACACCTTCCTGTTTCACGATAAGTCTGGCCGATTTTCGGTCGGCAGAAGGAATACAAGCCAGGGCGGTGTGATCTCCGTCTCCAACATCTTCCGCAATACCTCTGCGAATAAAATCGTTTAACCAATTTTCAGTTATTGGGTTATTCATTTGTTTCAAATAGTGGTGAACAATAATTTAAAATTAACTTTGTTTACATTTTTTAGAAAACAATACAACAACTAATGGTTCAAAAAAGCGGGTTATTATTTTCTTTAAGCCTATTCCTTATGTATTTTTCAATGTCTTGTTCAGAAGAGAACATTGAAAAGACACCAGATATCAGTAATATCTCCATTGATTTTAAGGTCAGGCGATTTGAAAAAGAACTTTTCCAAGCGGATACATTGAATTTCAACAAAGAGTTGGCACAAATTAAAGAAAAGGATACAGAATTTGCTGAAATATATTTCAACCAAATTTTGGGAGCCAACGATTTACAAATTGCCCCCCAGGGAGAAGAAAAATACCTGATTGGTTTTACCCATTACAAGGAAGTGCGAAAATTGTATGATACTATCCAAAATATCTATGCCATTTTCGATCCCATTGAATCTGATTTTCAAACTGCATTTAAATATTTTAAATACTATTTTCCAGAAAAACCAACCCCTAAAGTGACTACTTTTATTTCAGAGTTCTCTTTAGGAAATTTTATTTACGGCGAAAATAATCTGGCGGTTGGACTTGATTTTTATTTAGGTTCAAATTTTCCCTATCAACAAAAAAATCCACAGAATCCAAATTTTTCTGCCTATTTGACAAGGTCTTTTAATGTAGATCATTTGGTTTCTAAAACCCTTCAACCGTTGGTAGATGACTTAATTCCGCCACCAGCGACAGATTATTTACTGGCCTTAATGATTCGGGAAGGAAAAAAACTGTACGTTCAAGATAAATTACTTCCTTCAACGCACGATTCAATTATAATGGAAGTTTCCGCCCAACAATGGGACTGGTTGGTTGATAATGAAAAAGAGATTTTTTCATTCTTCCTGCAAGAATCTCTATTTTATGATAGTAATTGGCAAAAAATCCGTAAATATGTGGAGTATAGTCCAAATTCACCTGGAATGCCCATAGAAGCACCCGGTAGAACGGGCGCCTGGTTAGGTTGGCAAATAGTTAAAGCATTGATGAAAAAAAATCCTTCGTTAACGCTTACTGAAATGATTCAGCGGGTTGATGCTAAACAATTTCTAACAGATTCAGGGTACAAACCACCACGTAAATAAAATTTTATTTCAATGAGAACCATTCCATTAATTGATTTATCCCAATTTGAAAAGGGAAATGTAGGGGAGAAAAATATATTTATTGAAACCTTGGGGAATGCCTTCCATACGGTTGGTTTTGTTGGGGTGATTAATCATGGAATTCCCTCCGGTTTGATACAATCATTTTATAAAGAAGCGCATGCCTTTTTTGCTTTATCGGAAAGTGAAAAGTTAAAATATAAAATACCCGGAGCCAACGGACAAAGAGGATATACGGCTTTTGGAACAGAGCATGCCAAACAGTCAAAAGTAGCTGATTTAAAAGAGTTTTTTCAAATAGGAAATACGGGTAATGTGTCGGTATTGGAAACTCCAACCTTTTTATCCTTGGGTGAAAATCTCTATCGGGCCTTCGAGCGCGCAGGATCAAGTTTGCTGCAAGCCATTGCCCTTCACTTAAATTTACCTGTTGATTATTTTGACCAGCGAATAGAAAATGGCACCAGTATTTTACGAGCCATTCATTATCCGCCAATTACGCAGGAACCAGCGAGTGCCATTCGTGCAGAACAGCACGAAGACATCAATTTAATAACCCTCCTCGTTGGTGCTTCAGCAGGTGGACTTGAACTACTTTCCAAAGAGGGCGAATGGTTACCCATTGTTCCTGAAGCGGACGAAATTGTTATCAATGTGGGGGATATGTTACAAAGATTAACTAATAATTACCTGCGTTCTACTACGCATAGGGTTGTAAATCCTCCAAAAGAGGAATGGCATTTGCCCAGATTATCTATCCCATTTTTCTTGCATCCCAGACCTGAAATGGATTTAAGTTGCCTGGAAAATTGTGTTTCTGATGAAAATCCACTTCACTTTGAACCTATAACCGCTGGAGAATATTTAGATGAACGCCTGAGAGAAATTGGGCTAAAAAAATAATATCATGAAATCAACCATTACCTTTCTTTTACTTTCGATACCTTATTTGCTCCTAAGTCAGGGCAGAATTGACTGGGCGCCTGATGGAACAGGTCTTAGGGAAATTCAAAAAAATACGATTGTAAAAATCACCCTTCCCAACCGACAGGTGGATACCCTTATTAATGCGGCTCTTTTAATTCCAAAAGGTCAGTCCAAACCATTGCAGGTGCGAAGTTTTGAATATTCAGCTGACAATCAAAAAGTATTAATATACACCAATACTCAGAGAGTTTGGAGACAAGATACTAAAGGTGATTATTGGATTTTGGATATGGCTACCAAAAATTTAAAGCAATTGGGAACCAAATTCCCGGCGTCAACCATGATGTTTGCAAAAATTTCTCCCGACAGCAAAAAAGTAGCTTACGTACAAGCACATAATATTTATGTTGAAGATATTGCTTCAGGTGCCATTACTCCATTAACCACTGATGGTGACAGCAGGCTTATAAATGGTACTTTTGATTGGGTTTATGAGGAGGAATTTGGATGTAGAGATGGATTTCGATGGAGTCCCGATGCTAAATCCATTGCCTATTGGCAGATAGATGCCCGTCAAATCAGAAATTTTTTGATGATAAACAACACGGATTCAACCTATTCGTTCAACGTCCCCGTAGAATATCCAAAAGTTGGTGAGGCACCTTCCCCTTATAAAATTGGTGTGGTTCCCGTCGCTGGTGGAAAAACGCTTTGGATGAATATCCCCGGCGATCCCCGTCAAACCTATTTGCCCAGAATGGAATGGGCTGGAAATAATAATGAACTCATTGTCCAACAATTAAACAGGAAGCAAAATACAAGTAACCTGTTTTATATTCAGTCAGCTACTGGTATAGCTAAATCATTTTACCAGGAAACAGATGAGGCATGGATCGATATTGATGGACCAGAAGGATGGGATTGGCTGGAAGGCGGAAAAAGCTTTTTATGGCAGTCTGAAAAAGATGGCTGGAGACATGTTTATTTAGTAAGCAGAGATGGAAAAAAGGAAATTTGCTTAACCTCAGGGAATTATGACGTCATTTCTATTTCAAGAATTGACGAAGACAACAATCAGCTATATTTCATGGCTTCTCCCGATAATGCTACCCAGTCTTACCTTTATAAAACTACTTTAGATGGGAAGGGAACGGCTACCAGAATTTCTCCTGCAAATCAAACAGGTTCACATAGCTATGATATAAGTCCAAAAGGAAAATTTGCCAGGCATAATTTTTCAAATGCGAAAACCCGTCCAACTACCGAATGGTTAAATTTACCTACCAATACGCCATTGGATCCTGCAAAATCCATTGATTCGCAGTTGGAAAAAGCGGTGACAGATTTAGATATAACCTTTTTGCAAATCACTACGGCTGATGGAGTTAACCTAGATGCCTGGTTTACGAAACCTAAAGGATTCAATCCAAATCTTAAATATCCTGTAGTTTTTACTGTATATGGTGAGCCTGCAGGAAGTACGGTTAGGGACGCTTATGGAACAGGAAGAAATAATTTGTATAAAGGTGATATGTCCGCCGATGGATATATTTATGCTTCTCTCGATAATCGCGGCACCCCTTCACCAAAGGGAAGAGCCTGGAGGAAGGCTATTTACAGAAATATTGGCAGAATTAATATTTTAGATATGGCCCAGGGAGCGCAGGCGCTATTTGCTAAATATTCCTTTATGGACACCTCCAGAGTGGCAGTTCATGGCTGGAGCGGTGGCGGGTCCTCCACGTTAAATTTACTTTTTCAGTACCCCGCGATTTTTAAAACAGGCATTTCTGTCGCTGCCGTTGGGGATCAGCTGAGCTATGATAATATCTATCAGGAACGCTACATGGGCATTCCACAGGAAAACAGAGAAGATTTTGTTTTGGGATCACCTATAACCCACGCTAAGAATCTGGTTGGAAATCTACTGTATATACATGGAACGGGTGATGACAATGTGCATTATCAAAATGCAGAGAAACTAGTCAATGAATTTATAAAACATAACCGCCAGTTCCAGTTTATGCCTTACCCAAATCGCTCACACAGTATCAGAGAGGGAGAAGGAACAACAGAACATTTACGCACTTTATTTACAGAATACCTTAGAAAAAATTGTACTCCGGGAGGAAAATAATTAATATATCGAACGGTCATAAAATCGAGCTTCTCTGGCACTTATCGGAAAAGGGAGATTTTATGACCTTTTTTAATATCTATTTAAGTTTCGCTATGAATGACATTGGCGCGGATAATTAATCGCTGACCATTTTGTTCCCATCATTTTTGAAAACAGCACTTTTCTTCTTGTTAATTAGGTATTCATTGGGACAATAACTATTTTACGATGTATTAAAAGTCAAGTCAAAGAGATAAATTTTTAACAGCACATATTATGTCTCAATCTACAACGGGAAGCAAGGATACTCAACTTGCGCGAACAATTACCCTTTCGATGGCAATCGTTTTGGTTATTAGTTCAATCATAGGTTCAGGAGTTTTCAAAAAAGTAGCACCTATGACGGCCGAGTTATTGTCACCCACCTGGGTTCTTGCCGCTTGGGTAGCCGCAGGTTTGGTCACCTTAGCTGGCGCTTTATCTGTTGCTGAAGTATCGGGACAAATTACAGGATCGGGCGGTGCTTATGTATTTTTAAGAGAAATTTATGGCAAAACGATTGCTTTTTTCTTTGGCTGGAGCAACTATGCTGTTATTAGAACAGCGTCGGTAGCCTCTATTGCCTATGTTTTCGCAGAATCGGTGAATGCTTTATATCCTCTGGCTGGCTTTTCCCCGGAGATTTCCGCGCTATCTATCGGCGGCATCATCTTCCCATTTGCCAATATTGGCGTAAAGTTATTGGCTATTTCCCTGGTTATTGGACTTACTTTTTTAAATTTTCGGGGAGTTAAAGAAGCGGGTATTTTAAGTCAGTGGACTACAGCTACGGTAGTTATTAGTTTGCTGATAATAGTACTCCTTGGACTTAGCTGGAAAGGAGGCAGTTGGTCTAATATTAGCCAGACAGCGGCAGGGTATGAACGCTTGAGTGCAGATGGATTCACCCAGTTTGCTGCATTTTTCGCTGCAATGCTAGCTGCATTTTGGGCCTACGAAGGCTGGATAACGGTAAGTTTTATTGGAGGAGAGATACAAAATCCAAAGAAAAATCTGCCTCTGGCGCTATTTTTTGGCATGCTCGCTGTTATTGCCATTTATCTATTGGTCAATCTGGCCTATTTATATGCAATGCCGGCAGACGAACTCATTCAAATTCATGAAGGTAAAAACAAAATTGCGGCAGTTGCTGTGATTGAAAAAATAGTAGGCCCTGCGGGAACTATATTTATAGCCATTCTCATTTGTATTTCTACTTTTGGCTGCACTAATACCACCATTTTACTGGGTGCCAGATTATACTATGCCATGGCTAGAAGAGGAGAATTTTTTGCTGCTGCCGGAAAGGTTCACCCAAAGTACAGAACACCCGGGAATGCTCTATGGTATCAAGCCTTCTGGTCTTCCATTCTCATCTTGTCAGGTAGTTTCGACCAATTAACAGATATGTTAATTTTTGCCTCTTTCCTTTTTTATGGACTTTGTACTTACGGCGTATTTATATTAAGAAAGCGAAACGGAGGTGCCCCTTCATCGTATAAAGTACCTGGTTATCCGGTTGTACCCATCTTATTTGTTACCTTTTGCCTGGTTCTCACCATTTTCACGCTGTATAACAAGCCTGGTGAAGCCATAATAGGTTTACTATTAATGCTTACAGGTATTCCATTTTATTTAAAATGGAAAGACCGTCCAGCCATGCCAGAGGCCGATGAGGAAAGTCTATCTGAAAATGAGTCCTAAATCACTTTAATTCTGCATTATTAAGAAGGCTTACTTATCTTTGCGTTGTTTGACGTTTCAAATGACTTAAAAGGAAATATGCTCCAATTAGTTTCTTATAATCTTAATGGTATTCGTTCCGCCCTCGATAAAGGATTAATCGCATGGTTAAGTGAATCGAATATCGACTTGTTTTGTGTTCAAGAGACAAAAGCACAGTTTGATCAGATTGATTTCACGCCCTTTGAGGAATTGGGTTATTTCGTAAGCTGGGCGCAGGCTGAAAAAAAAGGATACAGTGGCGTGGCTACTTTTTCTAAAATTAAACCTGATTTGGTAGTTATCGGATGCGGTATTGAAAAATATGATCGCGAAGGAAGAATAATCAGGACAGATTTTGGGGACTGGACTTTATTAAACTGTTACTTCCCCTCTGGAACCACAGGAGATGTGCGGCAGGATTTCAAGATGGAATTTTTATCGGACTTTTCCACCTGGCTGCAAGCCCTTTTAATGGAAAGACCACGTTGTATAGTCGTTGGAGATCTGAATATTGCACATAATCCAATTGATATCCATGATCCTGTGGGAAATAAAAAAAGTTCAGGATTTCTACCCGAAGAACGGGCCTGGATGGATCAATGGATAGCGTCGGGCTTTGTAGATGCTTTCCGTTCAATTCATCCAAGTAAAGTTCAGTATAGCTGGTGGAGCTTCCGTGCGAACTCCCGGGGAAATAATAAAGGATGGAGAATTGACTATCAAATGGTTAGCCCTGAAATGAAAGAAACCATCATCGCGGCTGATCAACTAAATGATATTGTTCATTCAGATCACTGTCCTGTCCAGGTAATGTATCAACTCTAATCATCTTAAACAAATACATAATGCGTAATAATATCTCACTTTTAATTGCACTGCTACTCCCCTTTTCAATGATTGCTCAAGGATGGTCAGGTGGCATTCGCGCTGGTTTAAACTACTCAAGAATTGACGGACCTTCAGAGATTGATGCAAGTGGAAATAATCTGGAGCGAAATACCCTCTCCAGTGGCTTCCACATAGGTGGAATGATTAGCAGAAAATTGAATAGCGCAATAGGCTTGCGCGGAGAAATATTGTACTCACAGCGGGGGACTGATTATCAATATCAAGGGGATTCTTATTTAAGACTATTCTCAGAGGCAGGAGTTGTAGCCAATACAAGAGGAACGAGATTTACTACCCTCAGGATAACCAACACCTACTTAGATTTACCTCTATCTGTTTTTTTACGTTTGGGTAGAATTGAATTATCCGGCGGTGGATATGGAAGTTTTATGCTAAGTTCAAGAGGTGTGGGAGAATTGAATTACAATGGAAAAAGTACGGTGGGTCAAACCATTGAACCCATTCTTGTTCCATTAAAATATGATTATTTTAAAGATCAGTATCAACAAACTGGTGTTCCCAACGCAAAGATTATCACGGTTGACAATAGAAGAGTGGTGGTTCCCTCTTCTTTAGGTGCTTATTATGATACCAGAGACACGGGCGTTCCCCTTTTCAACAGAATAGATGCGGGTCTGCATGCCGGACTAGGTATATTTATGAGTCAGGGTCTTTATTTAGGTGCAAGAATTCAAAAAGGATTCATGGATTTAACCCGCGCCGAACAAGAACTATCATTACAAAGTCTGGATAGTACAGGAAAAATCATCCCCAGAAGTGACGAAGATTTGAACTTATCCTTGCAGCTCTCTATTGGCTTTAGCTTTTAGAATATATTTTTAAATCCAAGGTGTATTTTGGGCGTGGCGCTACTTATTGGCTGACCATTGTTTGAACCTACCGCAACGCTAATACCAAATAAGCCTGCGGTAGTTTCGATATTAAGGCCTGCACCCAGTCCAAATGGTTTATCATTTACGGCTATGCCTTCCTTCATTTCTGTAAGGAATGATTGGTTAAAAAAGGTATAGATATAGGAATTTTTACTAATCAGAAGGCGGTAAGCTACTGTTGCCAGCATAAATTGGCGCACTAAAAAAGCCTCTTCATCGAATCCGCGTAAATTTTGATTTCCACCAAGTCGAAATAATTCGTTGCTAAGTAGCTCACCACTACCTCCGAGGTAGCCAACTATTCCGTTGGTCTGAATCGTACTATTTCTTCCTATTGGAATGAAATAACTACCCTCAGCGTGAACTCTGTATCGTGCCTGATTTTTAAACTCATTATACTTTTCTGAAAATCCTAAGGCAACAATTCTGGTATTTTGAATGATTCTCCGATTACCAGCGGTGATTCGAGTTTGTAATAACCACCCTGACCGAGGATTCAATGCGTAATCTGTTCTATTAAAAGAGAAAGAAAATCCAATACCGGATTGTTTCATATCGAGTTGGTCTGGAAGTTTATTCGATTGCAATAATTTTTTTTCATCAATACCTATGAGGCGGCTATTATTCGATTCCAGATGAATTTGCCAGTAATCGCCACCTCGAAACTGGAAAAGAAGACCTATTGA
>JAFMBH010000116.1 GCA_017858735.1 Bacteroidota bacterium | reverse complement strand
GGCGGCGTTCTGATGATGGAAAGATCTCTGGCAGCCATTAACGAAAACTGTAATGTTCTGGGTATAGGCGTTGCCGTGAGTGTCAGTGTATCAACATCCGTTTTCAGACTTCTTAATTTTTCTTTGGAGGCTACACCAAATTTCTGCTCCTCGTCAATGACAAGCAATCCTAAATCTTTAAAATGGGTATCTTTTCCCAATAAACTATGGGTACCAATAATAATATCGACCTTACCGTCGGCCAATTTCGCAAACGTTTCTTTCCTTTCTTTGGTACTTCTGAAGCGATTAACATAATCGACCGTAACGCCGAAGGGCTCCAGGCGACCATGAAAAGTCTTGGCATGTTGCAGTGCTAAAATGGTTGTTGGCACCAATATGGCCACTTGTTTACCTGCGACCACCGACTTAAAAGCTGCTCTTATGGCAATTTCTGTTTTCCCAAAACCTACATCTCCGCAAATTAAACGATCCATAGGATATGGTTTCATCATATCAGCTTTCACGTCCACAGTGGCTTTATACTGGTCCGGTGTGTCCTCATAAATAAAGGACGCTTCCAGTTCGTCCTGTAAATAACTGTCAGGAGGAAAGGCAAATCCCGGGGCAGCCCTCCGTTGGGCATACAGCTTTATAAGCTCTGCAGCAATATCTTTAAGTTTCTTTTTAGTTTTATTTTTCAGATTTTTCCACGCATCGGAGCCCAGTTTACTAAGTTGAGGTTCCGTGCCTTCCTTTCCCACATACTTTGAAATCTTATGTAAGGAATTGACACTGACATATAAGATGTCATTATTCTTATAAAATAATCTTACGGCCTCCTGGAAATTTCCATTAATTTCAATTTTCTGAAGGCCTGAAAATTTTCCAATACCATAGTCAATATGAGAAATAAAGTCACCCGGCTGTAAATCTTTTACCAGTTTTAGTTGCAGCGCCTGATCTCTGGAATAAGAGTGTCTAAGTTTAAAACGGTGAAATCTGTTAAAAATCTGATGGTCTGTAAAACAGGCAATACCCAAACCCTCGTCTATAAATCCTTCATGTAAACCAATAATCACTGGGTGAAAAATGAGTTCCGCTTTCATGTCATCAAAAATGGCATGAAAACGTTCTACCTGCCGCGCATTTTCCGTAAACAAATAGATTTCCTGCTTTTTGGCCTGTCTTTCTTTCCAATCGGCAATGAGGAGGTCAAAATTTCTATTGAACTGAGGCTGGGGCTTTCCTGAAAAATCAATTTGACTTGTTATAGGAACGGGTTGATTTCTTGCACTAAAACACAGGATTGATTTTGCGCAAAGTGCTGAAAGAAGTGCATCTGACTTGACGTAAGATTTTTCACGGGCAAAATCAGCTTCCTCACCTTCGTGCAAAATAGAAATGGTTTTACTAAAATCGGCGGCCTTTTCCTCGCAAATCACTAATTTTTCACGCAAAAGATTCAAATCCCATACAACAACCAGAGTTTCCGGGCGAAGAATATCAGTAAATGCCACTTTATCTGATTTTTCAAATCTTTTGTTCATATTGGGAACAATGCTGACTTTGACCAATTCCGTTTGGGAAAGTTGGCTCATGGGATCGAAAGATCTGATTCTTTCTACCTCGTCATCAAAAAGCTCAATACGATAGGGAAGTTCATTACCAAAGGAATAAATGTCGACAATTCCTCCTCTGATTGAAAATTGACCAGGTTCATAAACGAACTCTTCCCTTGAAAAACCGTAGTCTAACAGTACTTCTATAATAAAATCTCTATCAAGTTTTTCCCCTTTTGAAAAATTAAGCCTGGTTTTCTCGAGATCGACAGGATTCACCACTTTTTCGAAAAGCGCTTCCGGATAGGTAACAATAACCGTTGATTCCGCTTTATCATACAAAGCTGAGACAACTTCGGTTCTTTCCAGGATATTTGGCTTATTTATTTCGTCGAAATGGGTCGGTCTTTTAAAAGAATCGGGAAAAAAATAAATTTGTTTTTTATCAAATAACAAACTGAGAGTATTCCAAAAATAAGCGGCAGTCTCTTTATTTTCAGCAACGATTAAAAACGGTCTTTTTTTTCGTTCATACAGTCCGCGAACAATAAAACACTCCTGAGCGCCAAAGACAGCTGTAGCCCGCAAACAAGCAGGATATTGGCTTTCAAAAATACGATCTATCTCTTTTAAGCGAGAATCATTGGTGTATTTTTCAATCAGGCTTTTCTTCGCGATTTGGTTCATAAGGTAAACTGTATATATTTGATGGCCTTACCTTCCCCCAAAAACTTATTTTCATAACGTGTTTTGGTAGTAAGCAAAGGGTTTGGAAGTTCAGCCGCATAAATATCATCATTGGCGATAATCACTTTGGCATCCTTCTCCTTTGAGAGTATGTCTAAAGAATATTGATAGAGCGTCGATTCGTCTGTTTTCAAATGAATAATACCGTCAGGCTTCAACATTTCTCTATACTTTTCTAAAAATGCAGGTGAGGTTAACCTCCTGTTAATGCGATAATTTTCCAAAAAAGGATCTGGGAAGGTAATCCATATTTCAGAAACTTCATTCTTTCCAAAGAAGAAAGAAATCATTTCGATTCTTGTTCTAAGAAAGGCAAGGTTTTTTAAATTTTCTTCCAATCCGATAGATGCCCCTTTCCACAAACGGGAACCTTTACAATCTATACCAATAATATTTTTATCTGGAAATAATCTGGCGAGCGCAACGGAATATTCCCCATAACCACAACCAAGCTCTAAAATAAGGGGAGCCTCCTTTTGAAAATGCCCTTCATTCCATTTCCCAGCGAGCTCTTTTTCCGCACCAAACGCCCCTGCGAGCATAGCACTTCGCCCGTCATTATTTTCATAAACATTGGGAAAAGAAAGTAAATCGGCGAAGCGTTGCAATTTATTTCGCTTGCTCATAGCTTATAATTTTCAATAATGAATAAATTTAGGTGGGCAAAAATAGTATATTTGTAAACAACAATGAATCATTTATGAAACACCTGTTTTCAACTATTTTCGCTGCCTTGCTTGTTGCTTGCACCGCTTTGGCACAAACTCCCGCTGCGCCCGTCGATTTTTATCCGCCATCTGTTGTTCCCGATAGGATAATTGCCACCTGGCATGACGATCCAGCTACCTCTTTTTCGGTAAACTGGCGTACTTCCATTAATGTCAGTAAGGGAATAGCACAAATTCAAAAAGCGGTTGCCGCACCCGATTTTGATAGTGTGAAACTGGGGGAAGCAACCTCTGAATTACTCATTAACGATTTACATGCTGCTCATTATCATTCTGTTAAATTTTCCGGATTGAGCCCGGAAACAACTTATGCCTATCGGGTTGGTGATGGAAATATCTGGAGTGAATGGATTCATTTTACGACCGCTTCCAAAGGAGTGAAACCCTTTTCTTTCCTATATTTTGGTGATGCCCAAAACGATCTGAAATCAAAATGGTCAAGAACCATTCGTCAGGCTTACAGTGATTTACCCAAAGCTGATTTTATGATTCACGCTGGTGATTTGATTAATATTAATAAAAGAGATCAGGAATGGGGAGAGTGGTTTTATGCCGGAGGGTGGATTTATCAAAATATGCCCAGCATTTTAACCCCTGGTAATCACGAATATACCCGTATTACCCCTACAGAATATAAGTTGTCACCTCATTGGAGACCGTCTTTTACCTTACCAGAAAATGGTCCGAAGGGCTTAGAAGAAACCGTATATTATACTGATTTTCAAGGTGCAAGGATTATTTCCTTAAATACCACTGCCTTTTTAGGTCATAAGAAAGATAGTGCCGCTCAAATGGAGTGGTTGGATAAGGTACTTGCCAATAATCCTAATAAATGGACTTTTGTTACTATGCATCATCCAGTTTATTCCCCAGCAGCCGGCAGAGATAATCCCGTTCTTAAAAATAGCTTAAAACTTATTTTTGATAAGTATAATGTTGATTTGGTACTTCAAGGACATGACCATACCTACGCGCGTGGCGGAAATAACCTACCGGAAGGAAGTATGGTTATGGATTCTACAGGGCCCGTTTATGTTGTTTCCGTGAGTGGGCCTAAAATGTATCTTTCAAGCATGCTTTCCTGGATTGACAGAGCGGCAAATGAAACACAGCTTTACCAAACCGTGCATGTTAACGGCGATTCTTTAACTTACGCTGCCTATACGACCTTAGGCGATTTATACGATAAATTTAAGATTGTTAAAAAAGCAGGAAAAAGCAAGCAATTTATTGACGAAGAACCCTTTGGATATCAAGAACAAATAAATCTTTCCCCGGCGCGGCTTGATAAAATGAAGGAAGAGGAAAGAACGCTTTGGACAAGCCGTTTCAGCGAATACAAAGCCAGAAAAAAGGTAAAGGAAGACAATTATCGCAAGAGCCAGCTTGCCAAAAAACCGGCAAAAAAGAAATAATCTTATTAACGCATGAGGCTGTCTGAAAAGATAGCCTCTTTTTTTGCTACTTTATATACTGGGATGATAGACCCGATGGATAATAGATTTTAAGGATTACAGGATTTCACGGATGATTGCGTACATCTTCGGTTTAAACATAATGGTTATTCGACGATGTATTCGAATTTTTCATTATTAGGCATAAAAAATGTATTCATTCATTTTCTTTTAAACGCTTCATTATCTTATCTATCTCAACCATTGGAAGGCGATTATTTACCAATTTGATTTGCTCCAACAACGCAATCATTCTTTGTTTTTCAATTAATTTTTCCTTTTCTAATGCCAATAAAACCCAGATACTACCATGTACCTCAATACCATTATCTATCGCTTCCTTTCGCAGTTTAGCATCACAAGTAAGCAAAGAACAATTAAGTTGAATTGCTTTCCACAGCATCGTTTTGTCAGGTATAGATTTTAAATTGCGTTTTGTTTTAAAGTTTACTACCTGCTCCTCTTCTTCCTGTGATAAATCCAAAATAATTAGTTTTCCTGTTTGTCTGAACTCTTCAAATTCTTTAATTTGTTCCTGGTTTACTATTTCATTATATACAAATATGGTAATATAAATTTCAAAATCGAGGGCAAAAAATTCGGACAAAATCTTAATATGAAAAAGATCAAAAAGAACACTTACATCTGTTATTACTAACTTCATACCATTAGCTGCATTTGTTCCCGAAGTTTCCAGGAATTAATGCCTGCGAAAAAAGCAGCTTCGTTTATGGTCAAAACTTCTTTGGCCAATCCTAAATAAACAAGTCGCTCCATTCTGGTAGGTTTTTCTTTACTTCTGAATCTTCCGGGTTCAGCATTTGGCAGATGGTAACCTCTTTTCCTAAAACCAATGTTAAATTTTTTCAAAACATGGTCATTTAAAATCCCCAAGCGGTGTGCGTGGTAAAAAATAGCCGAAAATGAAATTCCCCAACGTTCCTTGATGATAATCAGCTCTTTTTCATAAAAATGAAAACGTTCCTTATGTAACTCTTTGCGAGCCATATCCTCTGGGTACAAAACAGCACAGGCAAAGATATGGCAAAGAGCTTCTTCGACTTTATGGCTAATGTCATCAGAAAATTTTAAAGCATGGTGTGCTAACTCGTGTAAAGCAGTAAAGCGCTTTCTAACTACATCATCTTTTTCGATATCCTTAGATTTTTTCAATACAATAACCTTTTGGTCCAAAATAACTGCTTTCATTCCGTCAAACCCTTCAGGAGCATCAATATCAATTACTTTATACCCCTTATCCTCCAGCATTTCCACAACATCCGGAATGGGATCATATCCCAAATTCCAATCATTACGCAATTGATTAGCTGCGTCTTCCGCATCCATGGGAGATTTGATTATCCTATCAAAAACGAAATAATCATTTTTTTCATTGAGCTGTAAAATTTCCTCTAACTCAAAATATCGTTCAAAACTATCCTTAGCCTTTTCACGAATAGAAAGATCATCTAACTTAGATAGTTTAGTAGTATTCTTTCTAAATTCAACCTCCTCAAGTGCCACTTTAACAGCAGGAATAGCATAGAAATAATTTACTGGCACATTCAATGCATTAGAAATAGCCATTATCCCCTTGCTATTTGGTTTCATTTTGCCTTGCTCATATTTATTCAACGCTTGTTTTGAGACGTCATTTTCTAACTTATCAGCAAGACCTTGTAACGACAATCCGGCCATCTTACGAGCTGAAACAAGCCTATTTGCCAGGAAATTTTCCATAATTATTTATTCAGTGGATTTCAATTTAGTTGACAAATATACGATTATTATAATTTTTGTCAACTAATTTTCTTCTACCTCGCGAATAAAACTACCCGGGCATAGTTGGTCTGACCTCTATTTTGCTTGGCAGGGTTCTATGTGGCATTAACAGTAAATCGACGACCATTTGTCCCATGTCTTCTGGTTGAATTTTCCAATGATCAGCATCATTGGGCGTATGACTGTTAAAATAGGTACTGACCGATCCTGGCATAATCGTTGTCGTTTTTATACCATGTTTTCTCACGTCGAGCATGACGGCCTGAGTGAAACCAACTAATCCAAACTTACTGGCATTATAGGCTGCACCTGCGGCAAAAAAATTGGTGCCGGCAAGACTTGCTATGGTAATTAAATATCCCTTACTTGCTTTTAAAGGATCTAAGGAAGCTTTAACGGTATTGAAAACACCTGTTAAATTAATATCTATCGTTTCGTGCCATTGTTCTGGTGTCAAAAGGCTGATATCGGCAAAATGTCCGACACCTGCATTGGCAATCACCACATCCAGTTGCTTCCATTTATCCATAATCTGTTGAACCGCTGTTTGTTGGTCGGACAAAGAACGAACGTCACAAACAATACCCAGAGCGGAGTTATCTCTTATAGCGTTCAATTTCTTTTCAGCTGCCTGTACGTCTGCTTCATTTCTGCCGGTGATACAAACGAACATACCGGCTTCAACCATTGCTTCGGCAACACCTAAACCAATGCCTTTATTTCCACCGGTAATAAAGGCAACTTTCCCATTTAATTTTTCCATATTGATCTTTTTATATCCTTATTTTAAGGCAAAACTACTTGCCCATTCAATCCAGGGCGTGGCTAATAAAAATATGGTAAGATTGGCCAGAGTGACAATAGCACCCTGTTGATAAACCTCTTTAGGGGTTATATAACCACTTCCTACAAAAAATACATTACAAGAAGAACCCTGAGGTGCCAAAGCGGCAAAATAATTAGTAGCAAAAGAGAGGCTGAAAGCCATTAAGGCTACCGGCACACCCGCTGCAAAAGCAACCTCGAGAAACACACCATATAATGCAAGCATGTGAGCCGTCTGACTTACGAACAAATAATGAATAAGTACGTAAAGAACGGTCAATAACACGTACACTTGAAAAGTAGATAAGGTTGTAATTTGTCCTGATATTTTTTGTCCAATAATACCCATAAAACCCATGGCGTTTAAGGAACTACTCATCATGTATAATATGGCAAACCAAATAAATGTCTCCAATGCTTCTCCCCCTTCTTTTCTTAAAATGGTTAGGGGGAATACATTTGAAATGATAAGGACAGCTAACCCTGCCAAACAGACAATGGCCAGATTCAATCCTAAGGGTGTAGCTAATACCCATCCAAGAACCATAAATATAAAGGTAACGGCTGTTATCCATTCTTTTCTACCCATTGGACCCATTTCCTTTAACATGGCAGCGGCGGCTATTGGCGCCTCAGGCGTTAATTTAGCTTCTGGTGGAAATGTTTTATAAAGTAACCAGGGTAAAAAAATCAAAGCGACTAAACAAGGTAATGAACTGACTAACAACCAGTTTGAAAAATCCATGACCACGTTATATTTCGCGGCCAGACCGGCACCGATAGGATTTGCTGCCATGGCTGTAAACCAAAGTGCCGACGAAATAGTCAAACTGGTAATAGAAACCATCATCAGATAAGCCCCTGTTTTTTTACGGGTTCCCTTTTCAACATTTGACCCTGTGTCCATGGCCAGGGACAAAACGATAGGGTACAAAACGCCCGATCTCGCGGTATTACTTGGTATAGCAGGGCCGATTAACACATCCGTCATCGTTATACAATAACCTAATTTTAAGGTGGAATGACCAAATTGCCTGATAAAAACCAGGGCAATCCTTTTGCCCAGTCCAGAATGTATAATCGCTTTTGCCACCAAAAAAGAGGAGAGAATTAAAATCATGAAACTTTCCGAAAAGCCTGAAAATGCTTTCTCCGGAGAAAGTATTCCTGAGCTGACCGCAATAACCATAGCTATGATAGAGGCCAAAAAAATAGATAACACTTGCGTAAGTACAGCGAATATGGCGCATAAAAACAGTAGAAAAAGCCGCCAGGAGGGTTGCGAAAATTCCCAGGGTGGGGTTAAAAACCATGCCCATAGTCCAAAAATAAGAATGCCCGCCGAGAGCAAAATTTTAGAAATATTCTCTACTTTCATATTTTTCAGCTATTTAAATGATTCTAAAGGATAGAAATTTCTAAAAATAGTGCTTTTATAGTAACTTGTATATGCTTTCACCTGTTAGAAATAAAAGAAAATATGCTTATGAAAAATAGAATACTTTTATTTGCTTTTACATTGTCATGGAATGTATTAGTTGCTCAAACCAATCCAGTAGATTCAACCGTTACCGTTAAGATTGAAAAATTCAATGGTACAACCTATTTGGGAAAAATTATTTCCGATGATGGCAGAGAGTTATTATTGGAAACATTTGATATCGGTAGAATATATATTCCAAAAAATGAGATAAAAACGATGTCCAGCGAAAAAACCCATGAACAGAATATCCTGGATAAACCAGCGGAATATTTTGCCTTTAACACCCGCTATGCCTTTACCAATAATGCATTGCCCATAAAAAAGGGTGATCATTATGCATCTATTTCCTGGTATGGCCCCGAAGTACATTTTGCCGTTTCTAAAGGGTTATCAATAGGTGTCATGTCCACCTGGCTTGCGGTCCCCGTGGTACTTGCCATTAAATATACCTTTCCTACAAATCTAGAAAAATTACATTTTTCTATCGGATCCTTGTTGGGAAGTAGCAGCTACGCCAATAATTTTAAAGGTTTTGGCGGCCTTCAATGGGGAACCGTAACCTATGGAAATACCCTAAATAATCTATCCTTTTCCTTAGGCTATGGCTATATAAATTTAAGAGACATAAACAGTGTTGCTGTTCCGGGAACTTATGTGTCGCCAAACTACCCCATGTACAACAACGAAGAAAGTCCGCTTAGGGCCTCTCCTATCTTTTCCTTTGCCGGGATTGTAAAGGTCAGTAAAAAAGCATCTCTATTTTTCGATTCTATGATTTCCATT
>JAFMBH010000115.1 GCA_017858735.1 Bacteroidota bacterium | reverse complement strand
GAAAAACTGCATTATTATTCTGACGCTCATTGATTCTCGGCAGGATCCGAAGAATAAGCCGAAATAGCCAGCTGCCCACAACAAGGCATAGCAGGCATAAGGTGTGTTCGCTCTTCAAATAAATACTTAATTCGTTTAAACGCAGCGACTGGACAGCTCGGAATTGGTACGCTTGGCAGCCTTTTCTTGGCGGCTTTAACAAGCAAACAAAACACCCAGACAACTTTAAAGATTAATTATGACCGGTTACCGCTGTTTTTCGACTTCGAATCGGACAACCAATCAGTGTTTAGCATCAATAGAAAAATACTTAAAATAGCTTCAGTAATTTTATCATGGCGACACTGGATATTTTTACCTGAAACTATGCTTATATTCAACCCCTAAAAAGGGGAATGAGCAATTCTATATATGATGTTATCATTGTCGGCGGTGGACATAACGGTTTGGTTGCCGCAACGTATCTGGCAAAAGCGGGAAAATCGGTTCTATTGCTGGAAGCGAATGAGTCGTTGGGTGGTGCAACTACCAGTATTCGTGCATTTCCTGATTTTGACGCGCGTTTATCCAGATATTCTTATCTGGTTTCGCTTTTACCTGACAAAATAGTTCAGGATCTGGGATTGAAGTTCAAAACCCTTCAAAGGGAGGTGATGAGCTATACGCCTCTTTCTGAAAATGGGGATCCTACCGGTCTGATGGTTGCCAGAACCTGGAACGAAGAAACCATTGCCTCCTTTGAATCGCTCTCCAATGGTAAGGAAGATATGGCTGCATGGCAAACTTTTTATGATGAAATAGCCCTTTTTGCTCAGAAAATAGCCCCTACTTTTCTTGAACCTCTTCCAACGAGGCAGGAATTAAAAAAGCATATTAATCTTGACCCTACTTGGCAGTACCTAATGGAAGAACCTATTGGGAAAGTAATTTCGGAGCGATTTAAAAATGACTTTATAAAGGGTGTCATTCTTACTGATGCCCTGATTGGCACCTTCGTTTCTGCTTTTTCTATGCAGGCAAATATTTGTTTTCTATACCATTTGATTGGAAATGGTACCGGCGAATGGAAGGTTCCTGAGGGTGGTATGGGCGCTCTGGTCACTGAACTTCATAGGGTAGCTTTGGAAGCAGGTGTTGAAATTCGTTGCCATGCTCCAGTAAAAAAAGTGGAAAGTGATAACGACAAAGTTACTGTCACCCTGGAAAATGAAGAAATGATTCATAGTGCCTATTTGCTTTCCAATGCAGCCCCACAGGTTTTGGCAAAATTGAGGGGAATTGATCCGCCAGCCAGTCTGGAAGGCGCACAAATGAAGATAAACATGCTGGTCAAACGACTTCCTGAATTTAAATCAGGGGTTAATCCGAAGGATGCTTTCGCAGGTACACTACATATTAACGAATCTTTTTCCCAATTGGAAATAGCTTATCAAGAGGCTAAAAATGGCCAGTTACCCTCTACCCTACCTCTTGAAATTTATTGTCATACCTTAACTGACCCTACCATTTTAAGTCCTTCACTACAACAGGAAGGATATCATACTATGACTCTGTTTGGCATTCACACACCTGCTTTTTTATTTGATGGAAACCATGACCAGCAAAGGAAAGCAGCAAAAGATGCTGCCATTCAATCTTTGAATCAATATTTAAAAGATCCTATTGAATCTGTTTTGGCTGAAACGCCAGATGGTAAAAAATGTATTGAAGTAAAATCTCCACTGGATATTGAGGCGGAGATCGGTTTACCCCGGGGAAATATTTTTCATAAGGATTTATCCTTTCCGTTCCGGGAGGAAAATGAAAAGCCAGGCTGGGGTGTTGAAACCGATGATCCAAGAATTTTCATCTGCGGTGCCGGTGCAAAACGGGGCGGCGGTGTTAGTGGCATACCTGGACATAATGCCGCCATGGCGGTTTTAGCACTTGATTGAAAATTACCTAACAACAAGGTATTTTCTACTGGCTAAACTCCTTTAATCAATCTTTATGATTTCAACGAAATTGTCGAGATTCCCAATTTTCACCAAATCTCCCTCCCTGTTTCCTAAAAGGGAAATAGCCAGAGGTGATTCTATGCTGATTTTTTGAACTCCTTCCTTCCATTCGTTTTTAACCACATAATTAACAATTTGAACCGTTATGACTTTACTCAGTTCCATATATTTCACCTGAACCACACTGTTTAATTTGACCACTTTGGTTAAAACAGGTACTTCCACTTCCACCATGGCATTAGAAATTTTGGCCCTCATAAAACTATGTTCAAATAACTGATCGCCCTCTGGTAATCTTTGCTGAGCTATTTCGTTGATATAGGCGATGAGTTTAGCTTTTTCTCTTTCCGGGTTTCGCCACCAATTAACACTCCATATTCTTAGAAATACAAAGCCACCTTTTTCCAGTATTTTCTCCCTGTGAAGGTCATGTAAATAGGCTTCCCTTTGATCATGTTTTTTAGACCCATCACATTCAATGGCCAGTTTGGGTGCACCATTTACTTTTGGATCAAATAAAATGTCAATATTAAAACCAGCAAATTGAAAAGGCGCTGCTACTTTATCTTCCCCAAATGCCTGAACCAAAACATTATAGACCACGTTTCCAAATGCAAAACCGCTACTTTTATTTTGCAGCATATTATTCTTTTCTGCAGAACTATTTTTACTCAGCGCATTTAAAACCGCCACTCTTTCTACATTATTTTCTTCACTAACCGCTTTACAATAAGCCAGATAAGCAAAAAATACAGCTCCTCTATTATTAGCGGCTTCCTTTTCCAAATGTTCCTTATAATTTAAATATATTTCTTCAGGAACAGAAGTACAAACAAACACCTTATACTTCGCCCGTGTGACGATAACATTTAACAGTTTAAAACCCTTCGTTAAATTAATTGGCCCGAAACGATTATAAAATTTCCCCTCCTTTGTTTTACCGAAAGTGGTGGATAAAATGATAATATCCCGCTCGTCTCCCTGAATATTCTCCAGATTTTTCAGAAAAAGCCCCTCCCCTTCCAAGGCTTGCATCTTTTCATTGAAATCATTATATTTTGAAAGCTTCCTTCTATCGATAATCTTACTTTTTATAAGATTCCTTTGCGATATATTAAACGTTGCAATGCCCACCGATGGGTATTTCCCATTGGGAAATTTTTGAATGTGCTTCTCTAAAATATCTAATATCATATCCGCCTCATCCTGATTAACGTAATCTTTGTACAGGCCATTTACCTGAAAAAGTTGAATAGGATTATAATCAAAAGGATTAGGCAGCGGTTGCAATCTTTGATTATAAAAGGCAAAATTTGAAAAATCAATTAAAAATGGATGCTTTGAACGATAATGAAAATCAAGATGACATTTTTCAAAATTCAATTCAGTTCCAAAATCAAGTAAGGACTCGCAAGAAAGTAAAATATTATCCTTATCGAGTTTTATGACGTCCTCTTCTTCCTCCAATTCGTCCTCATCTTCCACAGCGCCATCAAAAACCTTACTAAAATAGTTCGAGGGAGGCATTTGATTTTCGTCCCCTGAAATGATAATTTGCATTCCCTTTAAAATGGCTGGCAAATTATCTTCAAGCCTTAATTGACTGGCCTCATCAAACATAACCACATCGAAATAATTATTCTTGCCTTTGAATAAATTACTGCAAACATCTGGAGTTGTGAGGATAATTGGAAAATAGTTAGTGAAAAGGTCCAAGTCAAATTGTACTATTTGCCTAAGCGTTAACCGTTTGTATCTTATACTACTTCTCTTATTGTACAAATTTTCTATGGAAAGCGTTGGATTATTCCGCTCAAATAAATTAGAAAATTCAATCATTTTCGAATGCCAATAATCTTTAATATAGCTGAGTTGGGCAGTATCCATTCCATCGAGCGTTACCGATAATTCATTAAGATCGAAATCATTGGATGGTAAGTCCTCATTGGCTACCTGATTCAATAAGGCATTAAAGTAAAAAACCAGAAACGTTTTTCTCCAATCCTCCCTATTCATCAGTTCATCTAATAATTGCTTATATTTAAGGGGTTGTTTCAAATAAAATTGATACCAATTGAACTGATGTAAAAATGGATCTTCTTCTTTATGTAGAAATTCCTCTGTTATCTGAATAACCTGTTCGATGCCATATATGAAATCTGAATAAGTATGATTTTGAATAGGAAAATTAATCCATTGATCTTCGTTAAAAAGAGTGTAAAGGGTTTGTACCTGATTTTTTAATTGACTTAAATGATCATTTTGATGCTCAGGTTGTTGATAAAACAATAAATTGATGCCGACATATTCCGCTGCTATATAATCATCGGATAAGACGGGGGGCTTCTGGAAATATTTCTCCAATGGCTTAATGGCCGACACATTATGAAGAATAGAATCACCCATAAGAATGGTTTCCAAATCTTTTGCCTGACTTAAAAAGATGGATAAATTTTGGAAAAGATCCTTCACAGTGGCCTGATCTTTAATTAACTGTCTTTTTATACCCGAGAAAATAGCACCTAACCTGAAGCCAAAACGTTTTGTCTTTACCTCATCATAAAAAAGAGGCTCATGTTTATATTTATCAACCACCGCAGATAATTGATCCAGATAACTTCTACAAATTTTTAACTCTGCCTGATATTCATTATTTCTGAACTCAATAAAATCGTTTTTATACTGTCGTTCAGACTCCTTGATTTGTTGTAAACTCCTTTTATATAGATTAATAGCCTCTTTAATCTGATTATTTAAATGATATGGATTATCAACTTTATATTTTTCAATATGAATGACCTTCAATTCCTCAAAGGGTTTAAATTCCTTATAAAGTAAAATGGCCCTATCTATCAATTGAATTATTTCATCAAATTCCTCCGTAGTAAAAAGGAAATTTTTTACATCATAGTCGAGCTGAACATAAGGTTTTACATGGTTAAGTTCAAGTAATAACTCCCCAACAAGGTCTGTCCAGTTTTTATTAGCTACATACTTGTCATCCAGCTTCCTGTGTTTTTTATTAATGTCATGTATAAATCCATTGGCTTTAATAATCACTTTATCCAAAGCCTCTTTAGAAAAATTAAAGGTTTGTTTTCTAAAATCAATATTATCCAATCTACCCCTTACGGAATCCACCACCCTTTTCCTATCTTTAACAATATCCTTTATGAGAACAAAATGATGATCTAAACCATAGTTCAGGAGGGCATTTTCCAATACTTCCAAAGCGGTTCGTTTCTCACAAACAACAATTGTCTTTTTATGATTCTCCAGGGCATTAATGAGAATGGCAGTCAAGGTTTGACTTTTTCCGGTTCCTGGTGGACCTTGAATCAATATTTTTCCACCATCCTCAAGGGCATGTAAAATGCGCTGTTGGGAAGGGTCAGTTTCGATACTTGAAATGGACTGAAATGAGTGATTAATTGGACTTTCGGGCAGTAAGTTTAAACGCTCCAGCGCCAACAACCCATTATAATCATGGATTATATTTTGTTTTTGCACTTCGAAAATGGAAAAAAGGCCACAAAAATCTATAAATCCCTCCGCTGAATTTTCCGTTAACTTTTCATAGTATTCTTTCTCTTTGATAGGAGAAATGCTGTTCACTTCTTGTTGAAAAGTATCATATAAATGATCCGGAACCTGAGTGTTAATGGCCTTGACGAGGTTTAAACAAATATCAATTAACTCTGCCTTTGAAATGAGTCCATCATCCAGTATTTCATTAGAAATTTGTTCTATGGTAACATTCGCATCATTTAATAAATGATTAATCAATACTTCATTTAAATAGATAGGATCATCTTCATTTCTATAAATTTCCCAGGTATTAAATTCTCTCGTTTCTCTAATTTTTAGGGACCAGATTAAAACAGGAGCAACGGTTAATTTTTTATCTATTCTATCTCTGCGGACTAATATGGGATAACCAAAACCAAAGGTATTTATCCCTTTTTCCAACTCAATAGTTTCCGTTTGATTAATTAAAATTTCTAACGATTTGGATATCTTGGCCAGCTGATTCTTATCTTCCTCAAACAATTCATTTAAATCAGCCACATTATTTTTCCAGCTAATCTTGAACTTTAAAGGTAATTCAGTGAGTAAAGATTGAATAAATTTATCCGGTAAATTTTTATCAATATAAGAAAGTCTGTGCAAGTCAAATTTATACCTTGATTTTTGGGGTATGGCATTTAAATGTACACCCCTTCGATTTCCTATTTTAAGCCTGCGCTGAAGTTCTGTTAATAACTTTTTATTTAATGGATTAGCTGCATTTGAGATGCTGGAAACTGCTAAATCAGCTACATTTTTCAACATTTCCCATTGGGGCATTCCCTGAAACCAAACGTAAGTATCATCGGATAAATTAAGATTATGAAACTCAATTAAATTAAAAGGTCCTACAGTTTCTCCGTTACTTGCATAGTAAATCTTTAATTCCATCTATCATTTTTTATAAAGATAAAGTTATTAAGTCAATTGAATGGGGTTATCTTTCATAAATCAACGAAATAGTCGGATTAATTTTGGCTATTGAATCTAAATAACTAGGCGGCAACTTTGTTTCCCAAACATAAATCCTTTGTATTTTTGGCAGCTTTAGTAAATAATCGAGGGCAGCAGTATTGACCTGCGTCTTATAAAGATTAATTTCGGTCAGATTTTTTAATCCCCCTAAAGCCAAAATTCCCTGATTAGAAATATCATTTTTACTTAAGTTCAATTTAAATAAATTTTCTAATTGTCCCACTATTTTTAAATCTTCATTGCGCAACCCGATATTGGACAAATCGAGCCAAACCACCTGTTTTTTTATTTCTTGCAGAAGCTTTAGATCAGGTTTCCCTTTTCCTGTATATTTTACTTCAAGCAAGGCACTTTGTCGATAAATCGGCTGAATTAGAAATCCATTTTTTGCTAAATGTTCGTATTTGGCAGGCTTTACATTCAAAGAAAGCAAGGGATTTTCATTCAATTTAAAAAAGGATTCGAATAGAGATTTCCTTTTTGCATCTAACTGGAGCTGCGCCAATCGTTTCGTTTTCGGGGCTCCAATTTCTACCCAATAGGAAAGAATAGCCAACTGTTCCTTAGAAAGCGGGGCTTTACCATTCGAAGGCATAAACTCCTTATGGCTTTTAGGTAGATGAGTCCTCCTAACCAATTCCTCCTTATCTCCCATTTTTTCATAATTTGTCAAATCTAAATCGCCTTTACTTTTACCCGGCTTATGACAACTGAAACATTTTGCTTTAAAAATAGGAACAATAGCATCCTTATATAATTCAACCTCATTTAAATGGGTAATGGCTTTACTCTTCTCTGTAAAAAGATAGTCTTCCCCGTGAGTGAGGGAAGCGCCCAGATGAATGGTTATGACAAATAAAATACCAATAAAAACAAGGATGAAATTTTTATTAAATATCAAATAAGTGATAAGACCCATAGTCAGGAATATACCGGCATATTGATGGAAAAATAGATTTGTCCCCTCTTGATTTTCACTTATTAATAGACCTGAAAACACTGAAAAAATAGCGGCTAAAGTTGCTAATCGCCAGATTAAAGGCAACAAGATAAGATAGGGAGCCTCCGGTTTTTTCCATTTAAGCAGGGTCAGAACCAGGGCAAGAAAAATAAACCCTATGGGAAGATGAACCCATAAAAGGTGAGATTTTCCAAGTAATTCCAACACTGCCATCTAATATATTTTAAAAATGAATCAAGCTAATATATCAGTTACAATATTTCCGTGCACATCTGTTAACCTAAAGTCCCTACCACCAAAACCAAAGGTTAATTGCTTATGATCCATTCCGAGCAGATGCAACATTGTAGCATGAAGATCATGGATAGTTACTGGATTTTCAACCACCCTATAGCCATATTCATCTGTTTTACCGAAAATAGTTCCGCCTTTGACCCCACCGCCTGCCATCCACATACTAAAAGCGGAAGGATTGTGATCTCTGCCATCATTTCCTTGCGCAAAAGGAGTTCTACCGAATTCCCCTGTCCAAACCACCAAGGTTTCGTCCAGTAAACCTCTCACTTTTAAATCTTTAAGAAGACCTGCAATGGGTTGATCCACCGCATGGGCATTAAGCTCATGGCCCATTTTCAAATTAGCATGCTGATCCCAGCGATCGAGTCCACCAATGGAGGGACAGGTAAGTTCAATAAAACGAACCCCTCTTTCCACCAAACGCCTGGCTAACAAACATTGCGCTCCATAATTTCTGGTATTTGGATCTGGAGAATTCAAGCCATACAATTCTTTTGTGGCCGCCGATTCCGATGTAAATTCTGTCAGTTCAGGAACCGATGATTGCATCTTATAGGCGAGCTCATAATTTTTAATAGCCGCTTCAATGTCGTCCGCCTCCTGACCAGCCATTAATACTTGATCCCTTTCATTTAGAAAAGATAATTTCTCTTCCTGAAGCCCTGAAATGGAATCCAAAGGATTAATATTAGCCATAGGCTGCGCTCCCGCTTTTAACAAAGAGGCTTGAAAAGTGGCAGGTAAAAAGCCATTTTTAAAATTATCCAGACCACCCGGCGGAATCAATCCCCCGTCCAGGACCACATAACCTGGTAGATTACTATTTTCACTTCCCAGCCCATAATTTATCCAGGCGCCCATACTTGGCCTACCTTGTAATCCACTTCCGGTATGTAGAAAATAATTGGCATTGGTGTGTTCCGGAAAATTTGAAACCATAGACCTTACCACTGCCAGATCGTCCACACAGGTTGCAATATGTGGAAACAAGTCACTCACAGGGATACCAGATTGACCATATTGTTTAAAATTCCAGGGACTTTTCAATATTTTACCTACCTCACCGAACTGCGTATTATCTACCTTAAATTTACGAAACGGATCCTCACCATTTTCCTTATCTAACCTTGGTTTGGGATCAAAAGAATCGACCTGAGAGACACCTCCATCCATATAAAGGAAAATGATATGCTTTGCTTTTGGCAAAAAATGAGGGGGAATAGCCTGCAAAGCGCCATATCCACCGGCGGCATTCTTATCATTTTCCGAGGTTGTGCAGGAAGAAAGATAGGAGCCGAAAAGGCTGGATAAAGCGATGGAACCAAATCCGCATTTGCAAATTTGCAGCATTTCCCTTCTGGAAACAGGCCCGTAAAAAGGTGGATGGCTATGGGACATATCAAATGAGATAAATAAATTCTTTTAAATTAAAATGGGTATGAATAAAATCTTTCCAAATCATTTCATCCAGCAGTTTTTTATCCTTTCCCTGATGTTTCTTTTTTAAAGATTCATAAAACGAGCGGGCACTTATTATTTCTTCTTC
>JAFMBH010000114.1 GCA_017858735.1 Bacteroidota bacterium | reverse complement strand
AATCACGGATTCGTAGAGACGCGATGCCTCGCGTCTTCTCTCCGATAGGTTTTGGTTTTGAAATAGTCCTGTGACAAATTTACACTTTCCATGCCTGACCCCTTTGGGGTCACATATCTATTAAAACATTGCTATTCTTTTTGTAACTTTTGTATTCTTAAAGTGGCCAATGCTGCAAAAATTAATAGTACGCCAGCAAAAAAAATAGCCTTTCCCGGGTCATTATTCAAAAAGTTTTTTGATATAAATCCGAAGGTAAGCGTTTGAAAAATCATAGGAATAACAATCATCATATTGATGATACCCATATATACACCATACCTTTCTTTGGGGATATCATTTACTACAAGTAAATAGGGAACACCCATCATACTGGCCCAAGCGACCCCAAAACCAGTCATTGGGGCGAAAAGCAGGTATTTGTTTTCAATAAAAGGAAAAATCAACAGACCTCCGCCTGCCAATAATAAACAGATAAAGTGAACTTGCTTTGGACCAAACTTATTGGCTAATCCGACTAACCCAAACGCCGATAAAAAAGTGACCACATTATACCAGCCGTTGACCAATCCTGTCCAACCTACCGCCTCTTCATATAAAACTTTATTTAAGGACGGAGAGGTTTTCCATACAGATTGAGCAATACTTTTTGCCGCATTTTGCCAATAACAAAATAAAGCATACCACTGAAATAAATATACTAACGCCAATTTCCACATCACAGGTGGCATAACGATAATAGCCTCTATGATTTCTAAGTTTTGAGCAAATAAAATACGTAAAAATTTATTCTTTTCCGTTTTGTCAATGATATCCCGTAGTAATTTAGGATAAAATAGGGAAGGTATTAACAGTATAATGAGAATGACAAATGCTAGTAAAGTGGTTATAATGGAAAGGAAAAATTGAACAACCGGGTGAGGCATGCCCTCATTTTTTTTCTTGATCCAGGCTATTTCTTCTTCAGAAGGAGGAATTTCAGGCGTTTTATACATGCTCCATGCAACAGAACCTATGGAACACACCGTTCCTAAAAAGAAAGAAGCATACACCCAATTTGGTAATGATCCCGAACGACCCGGTATGTATATCTGAAAAATAAAAAGAGAGATATTTGCTAAAGTTATACCTAAACCGGTAAAAAAACTCTGAGATAGAAAGCCTGTGCCGTATTGTTCTTCGGGTAATTTGTCCGCAATAAAAGCCCTGTATGGCTCCATGGCGGTGTTATTTGCGGCATCTAATACCCATAATAAACCCGCAGCCATCCATAATGTACTGCTGAATGGGTAAATAAATAAACAAATACTACAAAATAACGCACCTATGAAAAAATAAGGTTTCCTCCGCCCGTATTTAGGGTGCCAGGTTTTATCACTTAAGGCTCCAATAATCGGCTGAATTAATAATCCCGTCATTGGGCCCGCCAGGTTTAACAGGGGAATCTGGTCGGGTTGTGCACCCAACATATCATAAATTGGATTTACAGCACTTTGCTGAAGGCCAAAACTGTATTGAATACCAAAAAAACCAACGTTCATATTGATTATTTGGGAAAAAGTTAATCGGGGCTTAGTCATTTTTATTTATTTTTAAACAGCTGCAAAAGAAATGGCATTTTCATCCCATTCCATAGATTGATTGATAGCAGACATCACTTCCTCTGGTTGATGAACAAAAGTCCACATTTCAGCATGGATAGGTCTTAAAAACTTTTCTTCAACACATCGTTTAAGCATCTGTATCAGTGGATCGTAATAACCATTTGTATTTAAAATAATAATGGGTTTCGTAAATTGACCCAATCTCTTTAAAGTAATGGCTTCTAATAATTCCTCCAAAGTCCCTGTTCCTCCAGGAAGCGCTATCAATGCATCAATGTTTTCAAGAAATTTTGCCTTTCGCTCGTGCATTGTATTCGTAAATTCAAAATCCGTTACTTTTTTATGAGCCCATTCTACCTCATTCATAAATTGTGGCATAATTCCTTTTATTTGTCCGCCATGCGCCAAAACGATATCCGCAAGTTTTCCCATTAATCCGTGACCTCCTCCTCCATAAATTACCTGAACACCAGAATTTACTAAGATCTTTGCCAATCTTTCGGTTGCCTCAAAATAAATCTCATCGATTTTAGCACTCGATGCACAGTAAATACATATTCTCATTTTATTGAAATTTTAATGTGACAAAATAACTTTTTTGTCGCATCGTTTAGTTCAATTGTCCAATTAATTTTAAAAATATTGGAATAAACTCTTTTGAGCCTTTTAGGTTACTATAAGTTCACAACTTTAATAATGGTTAAATTCCTATCCTTTTCTTTCTTCGTCTTCTTGATGTCCTTTCAATTGGATGCGCAATCTTTAAAATTCGTAGTTAAAGATAAAAACAAAGAACCCCTTATTGGCGCTACTTTACAGGTCATTAGGACAAGTGATTCCATAACACTGAATGAGGTCACGGATATAAATGGGGTAGCCCAGTTCCCGAAAATGAGTCCTGGTATTTATACCATTTATGCTAATTATATCGGGTTTAAAGAAAATATTTCCAACATAAGGGTAGAAAAAAATTCATATAATCTGGATATTATTTTAGAGGAATCTGCCTTAGATCTCGGTGAAGTTACTATTGTAGCCAAACGTCCGCTAATTACTCAGGAAGATGATAAAATGATTATCGATCCCGAACCCTTAGCAGAAAGTAGTATGAGTACTTTAGAGGTTCTTGAAAAAACACCCGGCCTTTTTGTCGATCAGGACGGGAATATTTTTTTGAATAGTGCCAGCCCTGCCATTATCTATATAAATGGAAGAGAACAGAAAATGAGCGCTCAGGATATTGCCTCCATTTTGAGGAGCTTGCCCCCAGCTAATATTTTGAAAATTGAGGTTTTGAGAACGCCTTCTGCAAAATTTGATGCCGCAAGCTCTGGTGGTATAGTAAATGTAGTGTTAAAAAAAGGAGTTAAAATTGGTCAGAATGGTTCCATAAATTCGTCGATGAATCAGGGTGTTTATGGAAATCAGTCCATAGGCTTTAATCTAAATAATGGGGGTGAAAACCAGGCTTCTTACCTAAATCTAAATTATCTTAAAAGAGATGGACTCGATGAACTGAATTCATCAAGGAATGGTGCTTTAGGATCTATGATTAAGCAAAATGCTAAAACCCGAACGCCAGGTACTCAAGGATTTATTGGCTTTGGCCTTAATAAGGATCTAAAAAAGCTATGGAATCTTAGCGCTGATACAAGAATTAACTTAAATACAAGTGAGTCTGCATCAGAAAATTTAACGCTCATTCAATCCATTGAAAATCAAATTCTTTCGGAAAATTTGAACACAATAAATAACGAAAATCGTTTTACAGGTTTAAATCAAGACCTTGGATTAAACTATAAAAATGATAGTACAAAATTAGAATGGGACAATAAAATTAGCTTGACGTACAGTCAAAATACTGCAGCTCAATTCTATAATTCTATGTTTTCATCTCCCATCGTCAATATTATTGATGGAAATGGTGATGCTGTTCAAAAGAGAAAATTTTTTCTCGCTCAAAGTGATCTTACCCTCAATTTACCCCTGTCCATTAAAATGGAGTCAGGTTTTAAAGGTACTTTTCAAAATTTTGAAAGCCAGGCAGATTATTTTATTAATGTAAATAAAGTAAGTAAAGTTGACCCTATAAGAACGAATGCTTTTAACTATACAGAAAATATTACGGCGGCTTATGTTCAATTTTCAAAATCTTTACCAGGAAAAATTAGATTAAAATCTGGAGTAAGAGCAGAAAATACCTTTATGAACGGGAAACAGAAAATTCCTTATGATTCAAGTTTTCTAATTCAACGGCTTGATTTCTTTCCCTATTTATATTTAAGTAAACCTATTTTTAAAATAGCCAGTTATGAATTAAATGCATTCTTAATCTATAGGAGAACCCTTAATAGGCCCGATTACCAAAACTTGAACCCAGCAATCAGATATATAGATGAATATCTTTACGAAACGGGTAACCCTTCTCTAAAACCTCAGTTTACAGACAATATAGAAGCAAATATTAGCTTTGATAATATGCCCATATTTGCCGTTGGTAGAAATTATATTTCTGATATTTTTTCGAATGTAGTGTATCAGGATAAAATTAATAGTAATATATTGGTTCGTACTCTTGATAATGTTGGAAAAAACAAAGAAACCTATTTTAGACTCATTGCGGCTATTCCTCCGGGGGGCAAATACTTTTTTGTTGTCGGTACCCAGTATAATCTAAGTGAATATGACGGAGTTTATGAAAATAAACCACTGACTTTCAGCAGAGGGAGCTGGCGCTTTTTTACCTTCCACCAAATAAAGTTATTTAAAGAAACAAAAATTAATATTAACGGCTTCATGTTACTTCGTGGTCTTCAGAATTTCTACGAATTAGAAACTTTTGGTCAGCTCAATATTAGTATCAATCAATCTTTTTTAAATAAAAAATTAGTCATTTCTCTTAACGCAAATGATATTTTCAGAACGATGGTTACCCAATTTAGCCTCCAACAGGGAAATGTTTTTACTCAGGGGGATAGATACGGGGATAATCGCAGAATTGGTTTAAATGTAAGATATGCTTTTGGTATTCAGAAAAAAGAAACAAGACAGGGCATGTTTCCAAATGATTTTGATTAGTATTTACCCACATTGCGTGGAAAGGCCAATTTCGCTTTGGAAAAAAATATTTTAGGATAAAAACAGAGAGATTTTAGAGACATTTGCGATTTGGAGAGGGGTTTCCTGAACTGGTAAGCTATTCCCAAATAATTTCTAAAGTTTAAACATTCATCTTTCTTTTCTGTTAAAAACAAAAAAAAGAAATTGAAAAAGGTAGTTGTCATTGGTTCGGGTTTTTCAGGGTTAGCAGCAGCTTGTTTTTTAGCCAAAGCTGGCTTTGATGTAACGGTTTTAGAGAAAAACAGCTCTCCTGGCGGGAGGGCACGTAAGTTTGAAGAAAATGGTTTTGTTTTTGATATGGGCCCTAGCTGGTATTGGATGCCAGATGTTTTTGATCGTTTTTTTGCACAATTTGGAAAAAAAACGGCTGATTATTATGATTTAGTTCGACTTGATCCCTCCTATAGAGTATTTTTTGGAAAAGATGATTTTGTTGATCTTCCAACAGATGAAAAAGCACAAGAGGAGTTGTTCGAGTCTTATGAAAAAGGAAGTAAATATTCTCTCAGGAAGTTTCTAAAAGAGGCAAAATATAAATATGACGTTGGAATAAGTGAATTCGTTTTTAAACCAAGTCATGGAATCATGGAGTTTGCAGAACTTCGCCTGCTAGTCAGTGCATTTAAACTGCAGATTTTCCAATCTATGGCGAAACATGTAAGAAAATTATTCAAACATCCCAAATTATTGAAAATTCTGGAGTTTCCTGTCTTATTCTTAGGTGCAACACCTCAAAATACGCCCGCGCTTTATAGTTTAATGAATTACGCCGATATGAGGTTGGGTACCTGGTATCCTAAAAAAGGGATGTTTGAAGTCATAAAAGCCATGGTATCTCTGGCTGAAGAGATAGGCGTAAAGTTTAAATATGATCATGAAGTCACCAATATAGAGGTAGTCCAGGGTGTAGCTCGAAAAGTAGTAACAAAAACAGAGGCTTTCGATGCTGACATTGTAGTTGGTAGTGCCGATTATCAACATTTGGATCAACAAGTCCTTGAAAAAAAATATAGTAACTACACTGAAAAATATTGGGAATCCAGAGTTATGGCTCCTTCTTCTTTACTTTTTTATATCGGTGTGAATAAAAGAGTAAGTAACTTACTACATCATAATTTATTTTTTGATGAAGACTTTAACCAACATGCCATCGATATTTATGATCACCCTGCCTGGCCTGAAAAACCGCTCTTTTATGTCTCTGTTCCTTCTTTGACCGATGATACGTTAGCTCCGGAAGGGTACGAAAATTTATTTATTCTCATACCTTTAGCTCCAGGTTTAGATGATAATGATGAAAAAAGAGCATTTTATTTTGATTTGGTTATGAATCGTTTGGAAAAATTAACCGGGCAGGATATAAATAAACATATTATCTTTAAGCGTTCTTATGCTCATCGGGATTTTATTACCGATTATCATGCTTTTAAAGGAAATGCTTACGGCTTAGCTAATACACTGTTGCAGACGGCCTTTTTAAAGCCCAAACTTAGGAACAAGAATATTTCAAATTTCTTTTTTACAGGTCAATTGACCACTCCGGGGCCAGGTGTGCCACCATCCTTGATCTCAGGTGAAGTTGTAGCAAAGGAAATTGCAAAATTGTTTTAATTTTAGTTCTCTAAATATTCATCCTATGTTGTCCCTTTACAATCAAACTTGCCTGGAATGCAGTAGCCTAATTACAAGACGATACAGTACTTCGTTTTCAATGGGTATAAGGGTTTTTGATAAAAAATACCGCTCACCTATCTACGCAATTTATGGATTTGTTCGTTTTGCCGATGAAATCGTGGATACTTTTCATGATTTTCCTAAAAAGGAACTGTTAGATAAATTTAGAAGGGATACTTTTGAGGCCATTGAATCTGGGATAAGTTTGAATCCGGTGTTGCATTCTTTTCAAAATGTGGTTAACAAATACAATATTGAAAGGGAATTAATCGATGCATTCCTGGATAGTATGGAAATGGATTTAAATTTAAATGCTTACGAAGACAATCTGTATCAAAAATATATATATGGTTCTGCCGAAGTGGTTGGATTAATGTGTTTACGTGTATTTGTGAATGGTGACGAAAATATGTACAAACATTTATACGCTTCAGCCAGAAGTTTAGGTTCGGCTTTTCAAAAAATTAATTTTTTAAGAGATATAAAAAGTGATTTTGATGAAAGGGGGAGAGTATATTTTCCCGGGGTGGATTTTCGCAGTTTTAGTCAGGTGGATAAATTACAGATAGAATCTGATATAAAAAAGGATTTTGATGATGCTCTGTTGGGTATTACACAATTACCTCAAGGGGTACGATTTGGAGTGTATCTAGCTTACAAATACTACACAAAACTTTTTCAAAAAATTAAATCTGCTTCCCCAACTAAGGTTAAAGAAGAAAGAATTAGGGTAAAGGACAGTCGAAAAGTAGTACTTATATTCAGTTCTGCCTTCAGACTTCGATTCAACTTATTCTAAAATAACCTTATTCATGGACTCTCTCTTTAAATGGTTACAAAGTCTGAATGTTCCAAAAGGTGTCGGTGTAATTTTGTTTTTTTATGCTTCAGGCATTGTTGCTCATAGTTTACCCCAACTAAGGGTCATTGCTTTTTCAATGACCGATTTATTCCTTTTCGGAATGAATACTTATTTACTACTAGATATATTAAACAGCAACAAGGGTAAAACCCTTTTTTTATGGATTATTCCCGTTTATTTTTTTACCTTCTCCATGGAAGCAATAGGTGTAGCAACTGGAAAAATCTTTGGTTCATACCATTATGGAAGTAATATGCATTTAAAGGTTTTAGGGGTGCCACTTGTTATAGCTTTCAATTGGTTGGTTTTAGCTTTAGCCATAAATAGCCTTTCACTTAGGTTTTTTTCAAATAAGTGGTTACTTTCTATTTTTTCAGGTGTTTTAATTGCTGGTTATGATTATTTTATTGAACCTGTGGCTATAAACCTGGATTATTGGCAATGGGACTCTAATGTGGTGCCCATCCAGAATTATCTTGCTTGGTGTGTCATTGGATTTTTAGTGTCGTTTCCGCTTCATGCATTTAAATTAAAGTTTCAGTCACCTCTTTTATTACCCTACCTTTTTATTCAATGGATTTATTTTAATGCATTAGTGCTGTTGGACGTAAAATTTTAAATTCAAATGATGGATAAAGCAGATATCATTATTGCTGGTGGAGGTGCATCGGGTCTAAGCCTTGCTTGTCGTTTGGCAGAATCGATTGAATTAAAAGATAAAAAGATTATAATCATAGATAAGGATTCAAAAAGCACTAATGATAGAACCTGGTGCTTTTGGGAAAAGGGTGAAAGTTACTTTGAAAGTATTATTTTCCATAAATGGCAGAATCTTAGGATAGATGGCGACGGTGAAATACTTACCAGAAATATTAATCCATATAGTTACAAGATGTTGCGCGCGCAAGATTTCTATCAGTATGCAAAGGATAAGATTGGAAATAAAAAAAATATTAAATGGGTTCATGCTGACATTACAAAAATATACACTGAAGATGATGTCGCTCATGTGGTTACTAATGAGGGGGAATTTACGGCGGCATGGTGTTTTAGCAGTATTCCAAATCAGAAAATAGATAAAATATATAACCTGTATCTTGATCAGCACTTTAAGGGTTGGTTTATAAAAACCATGAAACCAACCTTCAATTCGAAGGAGGCTCATTTCATGGATTTTAGAACGCCTCAAAAGGATGAAACAAGATTTTTATATGTTTTGCCTTATAATGAAATTGAAGCATTGGTTGAAATTGCCATATTCTCCAGAATACATTTGTTGGAAAATCAATATCAGTCTATCATTGAGATTTATTTAGAGAATCACTGGAACCTAAAGAGAGAAGATTATGTCATAAATCAGGAAGAGACGGGTAATATACCAATGACCGATGCTTCTTTTAAAGAAGTGGAAGGTCGCACCATATATATAGGTATGGCAGGTGGCGATACACGGTCTTCCACAGGATTCACATTTATAAATATTCAAAGACGGGTTGAAAGAATAGTAAAAGCATTAGAAATAGGGGGAAATCCAGGAGAAACAACGCGTTTTAATCGGTTCCATTGGTATGACAAAGTTCTATTAAGAGTATTAGAAGAAAAGACCTATCCGGGAGAACAATTATTTATGCGTTTGTTCAGGAGAAATCCGATACAAAGAATGCTGGCTTTCTTACAAGGTGAAAGTCGTATATTAATGGAAATCAAGGTAATGCAAACCGCGCCCTTAAAGGAGTTTATCGGTAGCGCCATGAGTGTACTTATGCAATCAAAAATAAAGAGAAAAGATTGAAAAAAATATAATTTGGCATAACGTATAGATTCTAATATATAGCTTTTTAAAGAAAGCTGAATCAACATAAAAAAGTAGGTTTTACGCCCTAAAAAGGAGGATAATTTTAAGGGTAAAATAAGGTTAAAAAATTAATTGTGAAGAGGTATAGAAAAGCTAAATTAGTTTTCTATATTTGCACTCCCAAAGCGAAAGAGTTGCGGGAAAGAGGAGGAAAGAAAGCGAGGAAAAAAGAAAATAAAAAAAGGTTAAAAGAAGTTTGGTTATTAGAAATTAACTTCTTACTTTTGCAGCCCGAAGCAAAAGAGCTTAGACGGTGTGGTTAGGGATGAGGAAAAAAGAGTTAAA
>JAFMBH010000113.1 GCA_017858735.1 Bacteroidota bacterium | reverse complement strand
TGTGGATGATAAACTTTCTTCTTTTCATCATTACCCAAATATTTTTATTTCACTTTTACTTGCCCACCATGCCCAAAGGATTAGAATTGGTTGTCCAATCAATAAGCGGAACCATGATGTCAACGGTGTCATCTCAATGGATCCAATAATGAATTCCCCTTTTTGAATAAAATAAATATGGCTTGGTATAAAAGCTATCAACATGATTATTATACATTTATCGGCAAATAATCGCGTTCTACTAGGTATAAGTAGTAAAGCCAGGGCAATCTCAAAGACCCCTGCCAGTATATTTATCTCTTTAGCCCATTGAGACAGATAAGGTGGAATAACTGGTAAGTAAAATGTAGGGGATGCAAAATGATTATAACCTGCGAACAGATAAAAGCCTATTAATAGAAAGAATAATGTATGTTGGAGGATAGTTGTTTTCATCTCTAAATATATTCAATTTTTTCTATGGCAATTCATTACGATAGGTAATCTTTTAATTGAGGTGGAATAAATGATTTATAATCCGTTGGGTTTTTAATTCTTGTCGGCGAATATAAATTATAAGTACGATTATACTATGATTTAACAGGGTATTGCAGGTTTCGAAGAGTTATTCCCAAAAAGCCAAGTAGGATCCACAAATGTCTGAAATTTTGTATGTCCGTTGAAATGGCTTCCAGCATGAAATAGGAAAAGGAACAAACGAAAATCCATTTTAAGCCGTTAGAATCAGATAATCCGACGACTTCTTTATAAATGGTAAACACAAGGAATAGTAAGACTAGAAATCCTGAAATTCCATATTCTGCCAAGATCCCTGTGTAAGTTGAAAGCGGGTCGTACACGGGTCTTGAAATGGTTTCTTCAGTTTTTTTGTATTTTAAATGAATGACATTCAATAAGTTACCTCCACCGCATCCAAAAAAAGGGTGTTCAATAAATTCCTTTATGGCATTTTCTTTTTGCACATAGTACCAGGATTTATATAAATAATAATTAGCTATCTTTAAAAATGGGATAGCCAGGCCATAAACCTCTTTTTCCCGGAAAGGTTTTTTGGTTACCATAATATGGGTTAATAAAATTGAACTTATAATAAAAAAAGCAGCGAAAATCCGGATGAATATTATTCCTTTGTTTTTACTTTTAAACTGCGAAATAAAATATAAAACCAGTATAGCTAAAATAAATGGTAGAGATTTTCCATATGTGCCAAACAACATTAGTCCTAATAATACCATCGAAAGAATCAAGTCTCTTTTTTTAATAGGAATAACTTTAATTTTCCCATTCATTAACGCTAAAATTATCCAAAAAGGAATACTTAAAATACTTACCAACATTACAGGTTCATTGGTTAACACTTTTAAGCGATATAAATCACCAAAATAAGGATAGGAATAAAAGATTTGAAATACACCTATATTTATATGTTGTGTTAGTAATATTAAGCCTATAATAAGGGTAATTAAAATTAAAGCCAGTTGCAATGAAAATGCTTTGACAAAGAATAGTTCTATTTCTTTCGCCTTAGAATGAAAAAATATAAATTGAATTAAAATATATAAACAAATCAAATAAAATTGCCCGGAAAGTTCAATGAAAGTGGTCAAATTAAAATGTAAAATTAAATTTATAGTTCCTACCATAAGCCATAGCATTATAGCTTTATCTAAGGTTGTCATTTTAATATTTTTCCAATCGGCCCATTTAATTTGGGGAATAAATAGGAATATTAGAATTACAAATATTATTTCGGGAACTTGAATTTTACTATTAACCAGGGGTAGCCAAATAATTTTTTGAAATGGGATGGTTATAATATAGAGGCAAAGGAATAGTAGATAGTTTTTTTTATTTTTAAGATTATAATAGCCAGATTCTCCCATTTTTATTATGTGTTTAGTTTAATATTTCGTGTACAATATCATTAATTTGGCTTGCTATTATGGCATCATCAAATTCATTACAGGCTTTTATTCTGCCTATTTCTCCCATTAATTTCTTTTCTTCCGGAAGGAGGGATAAGAATTTTAAGAATGTATCTGCCAGTGCCTTTGAATTTTTAATTTCCACTAAGTATCCATTTTCTCCATCTTCCACTGCTTCTCTACAACCAGCCGTTTGAGAAGTAATGATTGGTTTTCCCATAGCCATGCCTTCTGTAATGGTTCTGGCTATTGCTTCGCGGTAAGAAGGTAATACGATGCAATGAGATGAGGCAATAACTTCTCTTATATCTTTAACAAAGCCAAGATATTGGATTATTTCATCTTCAACCCATTGGATTAATTCTTTTTTATCAATGGTTGCTGGATTATTCTCATCTATTTCCCCAACAATTAAAAATTCAACATCATTTCGCTCTTCTCCCACTATTTTGGCAGCTTCTACAAATTCTCTTATCCCCTTATCGTATAACAATCTACCTATAAATGTGAAGACTGTTTTTTTTCTTTCTTTAGTATTTTCCATTGGTTTATACCATTGGGTATTAACACCACATCCTTTTATGGAAACAGATTTTTGTTTAGTTATAATTTTTAAAGCTTCGAATAATTCCCTATCTTCAATGTTTTCGAAGATAAATTTTTCATTGTACCTACCAGAAATTTTATATAGTGAGGTGACAATACTTTTCAGGAGGCCGCCGTGTATAAAAGGGTAACCTAATCCCGTAATAATGGCAATTGATTTTAAATGTAAACTTTTAGCTGCAAGACTTCCATAAATATTTGGCTTGTTGGTAAAATGAAGTATTATATCGGGATTTATTTCCTTATAAATACGCCTTAGCTCTAAAAACAACCTAATATCAGTCAATGGATTGAGGCCATCTCTTACTAAACGTTGCAGGTTATAGTGTAAAACGGAAGGATATTTATCTTTATAAATCAGGTATTCATCAACGGGTGCGACTACAATTACTTTAAATCCCTCACCTAAAAATTTTTCAATCAGATTTAACCTAAAATTATAAATATTCCATGTGGTATTAGCTACCAAAGCAATAGTTCTCCCCTTCTTATTCTCTTTCATATATCGTTCTTTCAAACTTATATTCATTTAAAAGGGGTAAATATAGTGGTTAAATTGGATTATGGGGTGGTACTTTAATAAAATTAGTACATGGTTAATTATTAAAGTGTTATGAATAGGGATTTACAGATAATCCTGAAGATATTAAAGTTTTTCCCTGCATATTATCTGTTATTTTTAAATCGGCCTTCATACTATTAGATTATGGTAAATGACCCTTTTTACATTAAGATTTCATGTTGTATTTCTTTTCCTGTTTATGGTTAATAATATATTTATGGCAATAAAGAGGCAGATTAAACAGCGTGGAGATATTAAAAATATTAGGACGGAGTTGGCTGGGCTATGTCTTTTGAGTTGATACGAAAGAAAACTTCTACAAATTAACATTATGTTTAATCAAAGACGCTATCTAAAATTCCTGATATCGTGTGTTAGGGATAAATATTAAATCAAAACCTATCGGGAAAAAGACACGAAACATCGCTTCTCTGCGATAATTTTGTTTAATGTCTTATTTTCCATCGGGCATAAGTTGAGATACTCATCTATTATTTATCCTTTGCCATCACAAAGGTTTATTAACCTATTGTACAATGTAGCATAAAAAAAGAGGCTATCTTTTAAGCCAGCCTCTTTTTTTGTATTCAATTATGATAATCAGTCTTACCTTTTCAACCAAAAGTAGATAATAATTGATTTTTAAAGCCATCATATTTTGTATCCATTTCTATCGACACTTTTTCCTTATTTGCCAATATAGATAGTCTTTCCGGTACGTCTATGGTACGTCCCAATATTCTTTCCACGTCGGGTTTAAACTTTGAAGAATGAGCTGTTTCTAATATGATTCCGTAAGTGTTTGGATGACTTTCCATGTAAGCTTTTAACGCATAATATCCTACTGCACCGTGTGGATCTATGATATAGTTGTACTTTTGATATACTTCCTTGAGGGCATTTTCCGTTTGTGTATCATCTACGGCTATTCCGGTAATTTCATTTTTTACAATGTTCCACGTGGAACATTCATTTGAATTACTTTCAAAAATATCTAAAATTCTTGGGAAGTTAGATGGATTTCCAACGTCCATCGCATTTGATAAGGTTCTAATGGCGGGTTTTGCTACATATTCTCCGGTAGACAAATAATCAGGAACTATTTTATTTACATTGGTTGCGGCTACAAAGTGATGAATAGGAAGGCCCAATTGTTTGGCCATTAAACCTGCTGTAATATTGCCAAAATTACCACTCGGCACTACGTAGGTTATATCTTTGGTCTTTCTAATGATTTCTGATATTTGCCTGTAACTTTCGAAGTAATAAAAGGATTGCGGAATCAAACGAGCAATATTAATTGAATTGGCAGAAGATAAGCGTAATTGAGTGTTTAAATCCTTATCGAGAAAAGCTTCTTTTACCAGCGCCTGACAATCGTCAAAAGTACCATCTATTTCTAATGCATGTACATTACCTCCAAGGGTGGTTAGTTGCTTTTCTTGTAACTCACTTACTTTTCCTTTTGGATATAGAATAACAACGCTAATGCCTGGAACATGATGAAACCCAAAGGCAACAGCTCCGCCCGTATCTCCGGAGGTGGCCACAAGTATGATTAATTCTTGTTTATTGTCACCATTGTAATATTGCATTATTCTGGACATAAATCGGGCACCAAAATCTTTAAAAGCTAACGACGGTCCGTGAAACAATTCTAAAGTGGCGATATCATCGTTTAAGTGATAATTTGGCGCAGGAAAATTGATTGCATCGTAGGTAATTTCGGCTAATTTTTCGTCGGGAATAGATCCTTCAAAAAGATGTTTTGCTATTTGAAAGGAGTTTTCCTGAAAAGAGTTTTCCTCAAACTTTTCCCAGAATGACTGGGGTAAAGGTTTTATCTTAGACATGTACAAACCATTGTCGGGGGGTAGCCCTTCCATTATGGCTCTTTCTAAATCGACAACAAATGCTTTGTTTTTCGTGCTGTAAAGTTTCATGAATATATCTTTATTAAGAAAGAACTACGGCTCCTTCCTGATTTATTTTCCCAGTGTACAAAGTGGCAGGAATGCCGTGTACTTCAAAAATATTTTTCATTGCCATACCTCCTTTTTGTGCAGCCGTTTCTCCTTTAAAAAGAGCAAAAATAGATGGTCCAGCACCAGAGATACTGCAACCCAAGGCATCCATTTTTAATGCCATATTCTTTATTTCATAAAAATGAGGTATTAACACAGCTCTTTGAGGTTCAATGATATGATCTGTCAAAGACCTTCCAATCAGCTCATAATCAGAACGATAGAGTCCAGCAACGAAAGATGCCAAATTTCCAGTTTGTGCAATACACTTTTGAAGGGAAATGTCAGGTTTGAGTATGTTTCGGGAATCTCTTGTTAGAACTTCCACTTCAGGGTAAATTACCGCAGCTACCAGATCGTCGGGAATGGGTAGTGAAGTTATGTCAAGGCTTGCATTTTCACGAATTAATATAATGCCTCCAAGTAAGGAGGGCGCAACGTTATCGGCGTGATAGGAACCATCGGCAAGTTGCTCCCCCAGTACGGCAAAATGTAGTAACTCCTTCTTAGTCAGGGGATTTCCTAACAAAGTATTTACGGCAAAAACGCCAGCCACCGCACTGGCAGCACTGGAGCCTAGTCCGCTGCCAAAGGGCATTTTTTTGTGGATATCCAGTTCAATGCCCATCTCGCTTTTTCCGAGGAAATTCAATAGTGCCTGCGCCGAAAAAGTAGCCGTATTTTTTTCTGGCGAAAATGGCAATCGGTTCGTTCCCGTAATCTTGCCAACACTCATCCCTTTTCCATCAGAAAATCGCGCAACTACTTCATCTCCGGGGCTCTCCAAAGCAAAACCTAAAATATCATAACCTACCCCAATATTAGCCACCGAGGCAGGTGCAAAAACACGAATTTCCATAAGATTAATTAAGTTGATTGGCAATTTTAATGATTTCAGAGAAAATACCCGCTGCGGTAACTTCCGCCCCTGCACCAGGCCCTCTAATCACCAATGGCCGTTCCTTGTAACGTGTGGTAGTGAAAACAATCATGTTATCGCTACCACTAAGTTGGGAAAATGGATGTGTGTCAGATATTTTTTCCAGTGAAATACTGGCTTTTCCATTCTCTAGTTTAGCCACCATACGAAGCACCTTGTTTTCTGCTTTAGCCTCTAAAAATAGCTGCTCAAAGGTATCATTTTCAGCTGATAAGGCTTTGATAAATGCAGGTACATCGGGTGCATTTTGACAATTTTCAGAAAGAACAGAGGTGATAATTACCTCATCGCTTTCTATCTTCGCGCCTGCTTCTCGGGCGAGAATGATGAGTTTTCTTCTTAAATCAATACCATTTAAGTCAATTCTTGGATCTGGTTCGGTGTAACCTAAAGCCATCGCCTCTTCAACCATTTGGCTGAATGTATGACCATTATTTCCAAAAGTATTAAAAATATAAGAGAGAGAACCCGATAAAACGGCTTCCATTTTAATGATTCTGTCCCCACTATTTATCAGATCGTTCAAGGTGGAAATAACAGGTAAACCTGCGCCGACATTTGTTTCGTACTGAAACATAACGCCTCTCTTTCTGCTTAATGATTTTAAAGCGGTGTATTTGTCATAAGCAGATGAATTGGCTATTTTATTTGGCGTGGAAATTGAAATGCTGGCATTCAAAATCGCTTCGTAAAAATGAGTTATTTCTTCGTTTGCCGTATTATCTATAAAAATGGAATTAGGCAAATTGATATGCTCCATTTCTTCCACAAAAGTTGAAAGTTGGCTGGTCTCCCCCATTTCATTTAACGTTTCCTTCCACTGGTCTAAAGGAATACCTTCCCGGCGGATAATCATTTTTTTACTATTGGCTAAACCGACAAGCTTTAAGTCCAGGGAAAGTTCTTTCTTTAAAAATTCCTCCTGGGCTAGAATCTGGTTTAAAAGGGTACCTCCTATCAAACCGCAGCCAACCATAAAAAGATGAATCGTTTTTGTGTGGGAAAGGAAAAATGCCTCATGCATTACGTTTAATGCTTTAGACTCATCTAATCGACTGATAACTACAGAGATATTTAACTCAGAAGAGCCCTGTGCAATAGCAGCCACATTAATTCCATTTTTACCCAAGGATTGAAATAAACGTCCAGCCACACCAGGGAAATAACGCATTCTTTCCCCAATAACAGCTACCACGGCCAAATCCGTTTCCACTTTTAAGGTATCAATGAGCCCATTCTGGATTTCGGTTTCAAATAATGCCTCTACTATTTCTTTTGCCAGTAGTGCCTGATCAGGTTGAATGGCAAAAGAAATGGAATGCTCAGAAGATCCCTGAGTGATAAGAATGATATTGATGGATTTTTGGGCTAAGCCTGAAAATAGTCTGCCAGAAATACCAGGAACCCCAATTAATCCACTTCCTTGCAAGGTAAGTAATGCAATATGTTGAATAGATGAAATACCTTTGACAGGATTATCACTCATTTCAGCATGATTTGAAACGAGGGTACCTTCAAAAGTAGGATTAAAAGTATTTTTAATATAGAGGGGTATCTTTTTTGTTAATGCAGGTTGAATGGTTGGTGGATAAATGACCTTTGCCCCAAAATGAGACATTTCCATAGCTTCAGCATAAGTCATTTTATGAATGGTAAATGCCTGAGGTACTTTCCTTGGATCAGCCGTTAAAACGCCATCTACATCGGTCCAGATTTCGATAGCTTCAGCATCGAGACCTGCACCAAGGAGTGCTGCCGTATAATCGGATCCACCCCTTCCCAATGTTGTGGTTAATCCACCTTTTCCAGCACCAATAAAACCTGTAACTATTTGAATTTCATTTGTTTGAGAATAAAACTCTTTGATTTTTAGATAAGTATTGTTTAAATCAACTTTTGCATTTCCAAAGTTCTTATCGGTTTTTATTATTTTTCTAGCATCTAAATAAGCTGCCGGAATGCCCGCTTGTTTTAGTACGTGCGAAATTATAAAAGAGGAGCTTCTTTCACCAAAACTCAATACATAGTCCATGGTCCTTAATGAAGCTTCTCTAACCAGAAAAACGCCGTGAAGTAAATTTTTTAATACTTCCTGATTATTTTCAAGTTCAGCAATAACAATACTTCGGGTGGGCTCAATAAGTAAGGATTCGGCAGCTTCAAAATGACGTAAACGGAACTGTTCGTGTAAATTAAGATAACTGTTATCACCATTCGCAGCACGTTGACTCATTTCAATGAGCTGATCTGTCACTCCACCAAATGCTGAAAAAACAACGGTAAACGGCTGCCCACTTAAGTAATAATCTTTAAGAATAGAGACAATTCCTCTTATTCTTTCAGGTTTTCCAACAGAAGACCCACCAAATTTTAGCACTTTCATTTCCTGAAATTTTATAAAAAAAATATAATGACCAATGAATTGGCGTTCAATATAAAATTTAACAATTATTTGGTTTTTCAGGCTAAGGTTTGCAAAGGTAGGGAAATAGAAAGGATACGGCTAATTTGAACTTAATAATTTTATTTAAAGCAAATAAAAAGAAGATTGGTACTTAATTAATGGCTGAATTTGATGCGGACTGATAAATAATTCCGGATAAACAGATCCTGACTTCGCCACGCTTTTTTAGGTTGTTTTTTATTTCATTGATTATAAGTATATTATAATTTTTGCAATACCAAAATGGGTATCGCAAGACTAAATTTTTGATTTTTATGGGATGTTTATATCAAGTAAAAAAATAGGTCTGGAAACACAAGCGTTGTTGTTATTAGGAACTCCAAAGTCATAGTGGGTAACTCAGATCAATCTGGTGCATTAAAATTTAGAAATAATCTTCTTAAGAAGTTATAAATCAGTAGATTAGTTTGTTGGTTTGATAAATATCATGCAGTGTTGCCAGGGAAGATTTTTTATATTTTTGTCGAAGACGAATCCTGCCGCTTTGAGTTCTTTAATAGCCTGTGCCTCACTCATTTTGTGGATGTCTTTGATGGGTACTTCGTTATCTTCTGACCTGAATTCCACCAATACTAATTTACCACCGGGCTTTAAAGCTTTGAGCATTGAAATGGCCATTTCATAAGGATAAGAAAACTCATGATAACCATCCACTAATAAAACGAGATCTGCTGTGTTTTCTGGCAAAGAAACACTCGTTTCTTTGCTAAGTACAGGCACAATACCCGTCAGTTTTTCCTGTTTAATCCTTTTATTTAGGTAGGCAATCATTTCTGGTTCTATATCTACGGCATATACCTTACCATTTCCCACTTTTTTTGACAGCAAGGCACTATGATAACCACTTCCTGCACCAATGTCTGCAATAATCATCCCAGGTTTTACATCAAGGTTCTTCAATAATTGAGAGGTGTTTTCCTCCATCTCCCTCTCCTGTCTTTCAAGCCAATCTATGCCAAAATGACTCATTACGTGGGCAATTTGTCGGCCCATATACCATTTATTGATACCATTTGGGTCGCCACCTTTGATAGTATATCTTCCTTGAGCAGAAGCACTGAACGAGAGCAGGAAAGCAACAAAAAATAGTGAAATAGATATTGATTTTATCATGGTTGACCTATTGGTT
>JAFMBH010000036.1 GCA_017858735.1 Bacteroidota bacterium | reverse complement strand
CCATTCTATGTGTATTTGACAGTCGCCAAATTGCTTTTTAGTTTTGATATCTCCGGTTTTTGGAACTACGGTTAGAAAGCTTTCTGATATTTGCCATGGACAAGCATTGCCTTTTAAATCGGTCCAGGCTTCCATGTTTTTACCGTCAAATAAAATGATAGCATCAGACGGAGGCATATTGTCAACTACGGGAGTGATTTTTCTTGGCTCCGGTTCCCAAACTTCTGTAGCTTTTGGGTCGGTTATCTGTGAAAAAAGCGTAGCTTGAGCAAAAGTAACCAAAGAGACCGTTAATAACATTTTAAGTGAGAGGTAATGTAATTTCATAATTGAAAGTTTTAGGTGCTGTAAATTATAATCTAATGTAAATCTTTTTCATCATTTTTCATTAAATAATCGTTTTTATGAATGAATTTCTTCTTTACGGACTTATCGGTGGCGCCATTCCCGATTTGTTAAGAATAATAAATAATCGGTATCAACTGAGTTTACCCGGCTATCTCAAATCTATCAATTTTTATGTAGGATTTATTTTTTTACTAATTCTTGGTATGGTAACTGTGCAGTTATTAGAGTCTAATAGTATTACCGAAGCGCTTTCCTACGGATATTCTGCACCTCAGGTAATTTCCGGTCTTCTTGGAAATATGTCAAAAACACAAAAAACAGGAAAAGAGAAAAGGAGTATGCCGGAAAGTCCCCGGATACCTGAAAAATTCAGTACCCTTGATTTCTGGAATTGGTAAATCATTTCTTTAAGAATGGCTCTGATAATTAAAATAACAGTAGAATATATTTTTATGAACAAAGTATTCCTCAAATTTTGGTAAAATTGCATTTTAATTATTGAATGTCAGTTTCATGAAAATTATCATTGCAGGGGCTGGAGATGTCGGTTTTCATTTGGCTCAGCTATTGTCTATTGAAAATCAAGATATTATCTTGATAGATTCGAATCAAGATGTTTTGGATTATTCCGCTGGACATCTGGATTTGTTAACAATAAAGGGTGATGCCACTTCTTTTGAAGTCCTGAGTAGGGCTAATGTTAAAAGTGCCGATTTATTTCTGGCGGTTACAACCCTCGAAAATTCAAATTTAATTTCCTGTATTTTAGCAAAAAAGTTAGGAGCTAAACAAACCATTGCCAGGGTAAATAATCCTGAATATTTAGTAAATACCAATAAGGAGGTTTTTGAAAAGTTGGGAATAGATCTGCTTATTTCTCCAAGACAATTAGCCGTTGAGGAAATATACAGATTGGTGAAGCAATGTTCTTTCACTGACGTTTTCGATTTTGAGGAGGGTAAAATAAGTGTAACCGGGGTAACGCTGGATGAAAATTCTCCATTAATTGGTTTAAGTTTGATTGATTTTCCTCATTTTGCCAAAGATTTAGATATTAGGGTTTTGGCTATTTTAAGAAGTTTTGAAACAATCATTCCTAATGGAGATACTGTTTTTCAAAAAAATGACCATGTTTATTTTATATCGAAAAAGGAGAAAATTAAAATTTTACAGCAATTAATTGGTAAGAAGGATAAAGCCATAAAAAATATTGCTATTCTTGGAGGCAATGCACAAGGATTTCTTGCAGCAAGTATGCTGGAAAAAGAATACAGAGTTACTATTTTTGAAAAAGATAAGAATAGGTGCAAAGAGTTAAATGAGTTGTTGAATAATACTTTGGTTATAAAGGCAGAATACTCTGATTTTGAAACGCTTAAGGAAGATGGATTAGGTAAAAGTGATGTTTTTTTAGCGCTGACAGATAATTCGGAAACCAATATTATTGCCTGTCTGACCGCTAAGAATTTTGGTGTTTACAAAACAATAGCCCAGGTAGAAAGTAAAATTTACACGCACATGTCGCAGGATATTGGCGTGGATACTCTGATAAATAAGAAACTTATTGCCGCGAATAACATCTTTAGATTCGTGAGAAAAGGCTCTGTTAAAGCAATTACAAGTTTGCACGGGGTCGATGCTGAAATTATAGAATTTTCGTTAGAAAAGGACATTAATCTTTTAAATAAGCCATTAAAATCAATCAACTTCCCTAAAAATGCTTTTATTGCGGGGGTAATCCGAGACGAAGATAGTTTTCTTCCAAATGGAGATTTTGTATTGATTAAAGGAGATAAAGTTATTGTTTTTACTTTATCGGAAGCTATTCCTGAACTAGAACTATTATTCTTGTGAAATGATAAATTGGCGGGCAGTATTCAGAGTCTTAGGCGCACTTCAGATGATACTCAGCATGTTTTTTTTTAGCAGCTTAGTTGTGTCGTTTATCTACGGTAATCATCCCTTTCCATTAGCAGGAGGAGGAGTTATAACATTGGTAACTGGTATTCTTTTTTTCTTATGGGGTGGTAAAATACCAAATGGCACCATTCACAAAAGAGAAGGTTACTTAATAGTCACCCTTAGTTGGATTATAATGACTTTTTTTGGAATGCTTCCTTTTATTTTAAGTAATGAAATCCCTAATGTAACCGATGCTTTTTTTGAATCTGTTTCAGGTTTTACAACCACTGGCGCTTCTGTTCTATCTGAAATAGAATCTCTTCCTGAGGATATCCTGTTTTGGAGAAGTTTCATTCAATGGATAGGAGGAATGGGCGTAATCGTTTTGACTGTGGCCATTATGCCTCTACTCGGCATTGGTGGCATTGAACTTTTTGTCGCTGAAGCTCCCGGTCCAACCTCCGATAAACTTCATCCTCGTATTAGAGAAACTGCTAAAAGGCTTTGGTTTTTATACTTTGGCCTTACAATAATTTTGATTGCCTTATTATATTTTGGTGGAATGAATCTCTTTGATGCTATCAATCATTCTTTTACTACTATGGCAACAGGAGGATTTTCAACTAAAAATGCAAGTATCGCCGCATTTCCATCTGCTTACATTCAATATGTATTAATTATTTTTATGTTCCTTGCAGGGGCTAATTATTCTTTTCTGTATATGGCTTTTAAGGGAAAATGGAGGAATGTCTGGAAAATGGATGAGTTTAGAGCCTATTTATATCTCGTTATCATTGCCATCCTTATTATTATGTTTCAAATTAAAGATATTACAGATAATGATTGGGAGCGAAGTTTTAGAGAAGCAGCTTTTCAAGTTGTTTCGATCATAACGACTACAGGTTTTGCCTCAGCTGATTTTATGCAATGGGGAACTTTTGCCGTTATTATTTTCTTTTTATTACTCTTTGTTGGTGGATGTGCTGGTTCCACCAGTGGAGGTATGAAGGTGATTCGAAGTATAGTGTTTTTTAGAAATACTTTCCTGGAGTTTAAAAGAATCCTTCATCCTAATGCGGTTATTTCTCTTAAAATAAATAATGAAATAGTTAGAGGGAGGACCATTACACATATTATGATATTTCTTTTATTATACATTGCTACTTTTTGTGTCGGATCTGTTATTATGACCTACCTTGGTTATGATTTATTGACGAGTATTGGCGCAGTAGCAACCTGTTTAGGTAATGTAGGTCCGGGAATTGAAAAGGTTGGCCCTGTTTTTAATTTCGGTTGGCTTTCCGGAGAAGCCAAATTTTTATTAAGTATCCTAATGTTATTAGGTAGGTTAGAGCTATTCACGATGTTAGTTATTTTGACCCCTCATTTTTGGAGGTCAAACTAAGGGTTTTATTAATTACCCTTATTTTCAACGCCATTTTTTTGTGGGGTATAAAAAGTACTTCCTTTTATTTCATTCGGTAAATATTCCTGCTCAACATGGTTTCCTGGATAGTCGTGGCTATATTTGTATCCAGCGCCATAATTTAATTGTTTCATTAAAGCGGTTGGCGCATTTCTTAAATGAAGAGGAACCGCTAAATTTCCCGTTTCTTTAACTTTGTCTAAAGCCGCTTGTATGGCTAAATAAGCAGCATTGCTTTTAGCTGATTTTGCCAAATAGATGACCGCTTCTGATAAAATGATTCTTGCCTCTGGCATTCCTACTGTAATCGAAGCTTGAAAAGCAGTCTGGGCCATTAATAAAGCGTTAGGATTGGCTAATCCAATATCTTCAGCGGCAGAAATAATCATCCGTCGGCCAATAAATTTAAGGTCTTCTCCTGCAGCGAGCATTCTTGCCAGCCAATAAACAGCGGCCTGAGGGTCACCTCCTCTTATACTTTTAATAAAGGCGGAAGCGATATCATAATGAACCTCTCCATCCTTATCGTAGTTTAACACTATATTTGAAGCTATTTTTTCTATTAATGCGTTATTAATTTGTATTTTATTTTCTTCGTTTGGCAAACAAGCAAGCTCTAACAAGTTTAATAGTTTTCGTGCATCTCCCCCGGAAAAATGCAATAATGCCTCTTTTTCCTGTAAATCAATATTCAGGGTGCTTAAAATTTCGTCTTTCTCCAAAGCATGATCTAAAATAGCGGATAATTCGTCTTTTAATAAGGGTTGTAAGGTGTACACCTGACATCTGGATAATAAAGCGGGAATAACCTCGAAGGAAGGATTTTCAGTAGTAGCACCTATGAGTGTAATGATACCTTTTTCAACGGCATTAAGCAGGGAATCTTGTTGAGACTTAGAAAACCTGTGAATTTCATCAATAAATAAAATGGGATTATGTCTGTTGAAAAATTTTTGTTGCTCCGCCTTCTGTATGGCTTCTCTTACCTCCTTCACCCCGGAATGGACAGCATTTAACGATTGAAAAGGAATATTCAGTTGATTGGCTAATAAATTGGCCAACGTTGTTTTTCCAACCCCTGGTGGACCCCATAAAATGATAGACGGAATTCTTCCCGCATCCAGCCATCGGCGAATAGGCATTCCCTCTCCCAGCAAGGTTAACTGTCCAATAAAAGAGTCGATATGCTGTGGACGCATCCGTTCCGCTAATGGTCTCATGGGGATAAATTCAGTCGTTTGTCATTTCAGCTAGGTCAAAATCTATCTCTATTAATCCTGGCGTAGGTTTTTCTTGTAACTGTCTATTCTTTTCAGGGACTAAAACGGCTACTTTTAGTCTGGAAAGCTTAAAAAGTGGGGTAGAATCACTGCTGCTGGTAAATTGTAAACTCATTCCCTTACTTCTAATAATTTCACCAAAAAAATCGATGTCTATTATCCCTGTATTTCCACCATTTTCATATTTAATTTCGACTTCGCTATTTTTCTTTTTGCTTAAAAGAATGGATGTTTTTTCAGATTGTAAGGTTTCTGTTATCATCAAATAGGAATCGTCCCATTGATTTACAAGGCTTAGTTTGTGGAGTTTTTCTGCTATTTCTGCTTTATTTTGTAATGTGAAGTAGGTTATGTCCTGAATTTTAAATACGATGCTATTATCTTTTTTAAAAATGATGAGCAGACCTGCTTCGTCCGTACTTATTTTTTGAAACAAAGGATTAATCTCTCCTTTTGCCTTTAGGGTATAACTTCCTTTTTCCTCACTTTTATAAGTTAGTTGATTGGAGGTCTTCAATTTATCTACCGTATGAGTAATATTCAAATCGTCAATGTGACCATACGCTGAAAATATACCCTGATGTATTTTCCCATAAGTACCTACCTTCATCGGCCTGTGAGGTTCCCAGGTAGCGCGGTAACCCAAATTTTTTTGCACCTGCTGAAGGTAGTTTTGCATGATTGTTGACATGAATATTGAATATTTGTAAAGAATAAACAAAAAAGATTATCTAAAGTAGGATGCCCCATTTAAATCTAAAATAGCCCCTGAGGTAAAAATGGCCTGATCGGAAGCCAGGTATAAAACAGCGGCAGCCACCTCTTCAGGTCTGGCAATTCTATTGAAAGGACTTTGGGCGGCAATCTCATTTTCCCTGGGACCTTTTACTATATTTTCAACTCTTTCTGTATCGGTAAATCCAGGAGCCACGGCATTTACAGCAATACCAAATGGCCCCAATGCCAGGGCTAAAGATTGTGTTAGGCTATTCAGTCCGGCTTTGCTAGCACCGTATGCTGGCATAGATGGCTCACCTCTATAAGCTCCTCTTGATGATACATTAACAATATGTCCTCCACCTCTTTTTTTCATTTCTGGTGCAACACAAAAAGCTAAATTGGCTGGCGCCAATAGGTTTGTAGCCAGTGTTTTGTTCCAGGCTAATTGCCAGTTATCGTAACTATCCAGGTCAAGGGAATGAGGTTCTATGACCGCGGCATTATTTATTAAAACATCAATGCCGCCCATGGAATGAATGACCTCGTCAATGAATTTCTTTACAGCGATGGGATCTGATAGATCGGCATTAAACAGTTGATGTCCAGCGCCTGATAAAGAAGCTAAAGTTTCTTCTGCGGCTTTTTTATTCTTATGATAATGGAGCGCTAAGGTAGCTCCGTTTTCAGCAAAAATTTTTGCACAAGCGCGACCAATACCTTGCGAGGCACCGGTAACGATAACCATTTTACCTTTAAAAGTTGACATTTAATCCTTTTTTAAGTAAGGTAAACATTTTATAAGGTATCTAATATTTTTTTCTTTTGCAGATTGAATTCTTCCTCATTTATGATCCCTTTTTCTTTTAGATCTCCAAGTTTAAGCAAACTACCATATAAATCGAGTTTTTCTTCTTCCGGCTCATTTTCAGCCTTTTCATTTGGCATATCTTCAAAAGGTCTTTTAAATTTATTTTTGACAAACGAGTTAAATTTTTCATCTTGTCTAATAAAAGCTAAGGCTTTGTGATCATGAATTTTCTCCAGGTTGTCCAGACCATTTGCTACGGCCTTTTCCAAATGTAAATAGGTCATTTCGGCATCATTTAGCATGCTGTAACAACAGGCTAAGTTGAAATGTACCTGAGGAGATTCACCAAATTTTTCAATAGATTCAAGAAAGGAATGGGCAGCCCCCGCAAAATCTAATTCTCTATACTTGTTTATTCCCAACGATTTATAATAATCAAATAGCGATTCTTTTGGGTCCTGCTTTATTTGTTCAAATTCAAGATACTTCGCATTATACTTTTCGTCAAATTCTTGCCTCGGCATAACAAATAAAAGAACGGCATCCATAAATCCTAAAATAGCTGGTAAGGCTATAGAGATTTCTGCTATGGTTCCATGTCCATTTGTCACTAATAAAAAGCAAATAAAAAAAAGAATGGTATGAAGAATACCCTGAAATTTTCTTCCTAAATAATATCTGTGCAGGCCAAAAACGCCAAACATGAGAGCGAGTAGTGCGGCAGTAATTTTATTTTTCATACCTCAAAGATGAATAATTTGTTGCATTTTTTGGTTGCAATGGCTTAAAAATTGGACAAATCTCTTTGTTTGTCTGACAAAAGGCTTTTTCTTAAGACATTGAGAGCGTAAGGTCCTTGACAAAAGATCAGATCTAAAATACTGGCATTAGGTAAAAAACCTAAGGTATTTTCAAAAACCTGGGGATATTCTATGTTATTCCAGGCATCGTCCGATAGATTAAAACGCGGTTTTGGGGAGAAAAATGGAGATAAATCCAAATTAGGTTCTGAAACTTCACCGTCAGATAAAAAGCGAATATCAGGCAGTTCTATGGGTAACATAGATAATATCATTTTCGTTAATTTGAGGTTCCATTCCCATAGATAAATTACAGGACGTTCATAAATGGCATGCAGTTTTTCCCCATAATGATGAAAAAATGGGGCACTTCCGTAACAGGAACTTATGGATTGCCAATGTTTTTTTTGCCAATTTTCCTGCTGGTCAATCTTAACTTCAGTATATTTTTGACCTGCATGTTTTCCCCCGACCAACGGAATGCTCAATCTTAATAATCCCTGACTACTTACAATATGACAACGATTTCTATATGAACCTTTTGGGTAATTTTCAATATCATTAAATATAATATTTTTCTGATGAACCAATTTCGACCAGTATTGAATGTTACCCAGATAAAAAACGGGAAGAATTAGTGCCTGGTTATCATCCATAATAATATTTTTAGGTAAAAATACGGAATCTACTATTATTCATTTAGCATCTTATCTTTGTCATTCAAAAAATAAAATTATGCTCTTAAAGTTTTTGTCCTATCCCATCGTTAAATTGATACCTTTTTTACTTTTCTTTTTGGGAATGGTTTTTTTTCTTCCCAATACCACTCATTTCTTTTCCGGGGCAGAATCCAACTTATTAGATAGCGGATTTTATCAATTTGATCCAAATATCATCATTCGTTATAGAATTATTAATCTTCTTATTCTTTTTGGAGTGATGGGCGCCCTGTTTTTTGTTTGTAGAGCATTATTTGGCGTTCAGATTGCTTTGATTAGCAACATCATTTTATTGACCTCCAGTTGGGTGTTTTTAATTGGTTATTGGTTGAGTTTTGACCATTTACTTGGATTATATCATACTGCATTAATACTAACCCTTTTATTTTACACCAAAAAACAAAGTAATATTTTATTGGGATTGGTCTTCATATTATCTTTAGGCTCCTTGCTCATTGACGCTTTAGGTACCACCCTTTTTATCAGTGTTCTTTATTTTGGAGCCATAAGAAAGCAAAAACTATCAAAAATTGAAAATTATTTTTGGCTTGGTTTATTTCTATTATCTGTCGGAGTAATTATATTCCGATTTACTTCACCAGGCACCTGGAAAACGTATTTGGGTATTCAATCCAGTGATTATGTGCTATTTTACGGATTGGTTTTGATGGCATTATGGCCTTTTGTTGGTTTTATATTTGCAGCAATGAAAGATGCCATAAAAAAGTGGAAAAAAGGAGATGTCTGGTCAATCTGGATGCTTACCGCATTATTCGCCGGCATTATTTCACAATCGCCTGCATTTATTTTACCCGCCGCACTGCTTATTGGAAAACATGTGGTTGATTTTGACTTGGAAAATTATCCGTATAAACATATCATTAAATATTGGTCTACCTTTTTATGGGTTATCTGGTTCTTCTTATCCATTTTCTTAATGACAGGCGGGCATTTATTTCAAAGTGAAGGAGGATTCAGAATGGGCTTTCAACTTGGTTTTGGTATCTGGTTATTCGGACTTATTTCTATTGTTGGTATGTATGGGAAACATTTTTTTATCATGCGACTGGGGTTAATAGGGGGGAATATCTGGGTAACGTTATCTTTATTTATCATTTTAATTCCATACTTCGGGAAAGAGTTTTTGCTCAATAATGTATGGAAATTTGCCAATACGCATAAAACAAACATTGAATGGACCGATAAAACAACTAAGAGGGAAGGGCTTAGTTATACCTTACAATCTATTCAACGGTTGAATTACAATAGCAATACTATTATGATTCCAGGAAAGGGCAGTCAATTACCTACGGACTCTGTTGATGGATTTTCAAGGTATTTCAAAAAGGAAACTTTATATTTTATTTCCAGCGATTCCTTAAGGAGCGATGAAATAAAGCAATAAAATTAAAAGTAGGGTAGTAATCAGAATGACGAGAAATATACTAAAATATTTTTTCTTTGGCTCCCTGCGTTGAACAGTTTTTTTTCTGTTTGGTAGAACTGATTTTTTCGTTTTCATGAACTAATTATTTTGCTTCCTTTAAATTAGCCTTTTTTCTTCATTCATTAATATTTTTATTCATTTCTTTTGAGCCTGGCCATAAAAAATCCATCATAACCAAAATCATTGGGTAGTAGGGTTTTTTGATTTTCCAAAGTGAATAATTGGCCTTCTTTTGATTGGAGGAATGTATTTATTTGATTTTCATTTTCACTGGGAAGAATGCTACAGGTGGCATAAATTAGTTTTCCTCCGGGCTTCACCATAGAGGAATAATCACGGAGTAAATTCTGCTGGGTGATTTTAACCTCTTCCAAAAAAGAGGGAGAAAGTTTCCATTTTGCATCGGGATTTCTTCTTAGCACCCCTAAACCGGTACAAGGAACGTCCAATAGCAAGCGGTCTGCTTTTTCTTTTAAGCGTTTAATCGTTTTATTTGATTCAATAATTTTAGCCTCAATAATGTGAACGCCATTTCTTCTTGCCCTTCTTTGGAGTTCAATTAATTTTTTTTCATAAATATCCAGAGATAAAATATGGCCTTTATTTTTCATTAGGGCGGCTAAATGAAGAGATTTTCCACCTGCACCGGCGCAAGCGTCAATAACCTTCATGCCGGGTTCAACTTCCATGAATGATGCTATTTGTTGACTACCGAAGTCTTGCACTTCAATATGACCATTTTTAAAAGCATTGGTCAGGAAAATATTTTTTCTATTTGGAACACTTAAACCCTCGTTATCCAGAATAACCGTATTTACCCCATCTTTTTCTAAATCTATTTTAACTAACCTGGTATTTGATTTTAAGGTATTTACCCGGAGAATGAGGGAAGCGGGCTCATTGAGTGCATGTAAAATAGCAGGCCAGGCAGATCCGAGTTCCTTTTCACCCGTTTCATTTATCCAATCGGGAATACTTTCTATGATAGCCAGATTATTTTCAACTTCCTTGTAAGACTTCCATATTTTGTCTTTGGAAATGAATTCAAATTCCCTCCAGGGCGGTAAAGACAGGCCTTTCAAAGTCCAGTGAATGGCCATAAGCACGAACCAATCCTTTTCTTGATAAGGTTCATTTTCTGCAATATGGGTTAATAATCTGTACCACCTGACTAATTCATAGACTTGTTCGGCGATAAAAGCTCTATCTTTTGATCCCCTATTTTTATCGGCTTTTAAAATTTTCTCCACCGCTTTATCCGCTTTCATTCCCTGGTGAAAAATTTCCTGACATGCCTCGGCAACGGCTTGAGCCTGAGCTGGGTATGGACGAAAATTTATTTTTTCTTGCTTGTTAATCAGCATTTTATGATTTAAATTAAGAATACGTCTGGTAATAATCTACAATAATTGGATCAGTCTTTAAATCGGAAGGTTTTAAGGGATGCCTTAAAACGATGCCGTCTAAGGTTCTGCAGCGACTCAATGCAACGTAAGTCTGTCCATGTTCAAAGGCACCTCCAGCTAAATCGATAATAATTTTATCGAATGTTTTACCTTGTGCTTTGTGGATAGTTACTCCCCATGCCAGTCTAACGGGAATTTGAGTAAAGGTGCCAACGGTTTCAGTACTTATTTTATTGGGATTTTTAGGATCTAACTTATATTGTAAGATCTCCCAACTTAGAGGACTTAAAGAAACCATTGATTTATTTCCATCTTTGTCAAGCATGAGTTCAATCTCATTGTCCTGTAAAGAATGAATGGTTCCAATGCTGCCATTTACGTATTTACCCTCAGGATCATTTCGTAGAATCATAACCTGGGCACCTACTTTTAATTGTAAAATAGGTTCTGTGGGGAATTGTGAAGGCTGAAAATTCCCGGTGACTTTCGCCAGATATGGTTTTGCGACACTTTGTAACAGGTTCAGCTGGGTTTGATTAATTTTATCAGCAGTGTAATTTCTGGCGCACAAAGTGATATAATTATCATCGGATGAAAAGGATGGTTCACATCGTTCATTTAACAAGGATAGATCATCTTCTTCGGCTTTATTAAGACGGACGGCTTCCAGTAATCTGATAAATAGTTTATTTTCCTGCCTGTATATTTTATGTAATTCAAACATTTCAAACAAGTCGGGAGAGGTAGAGAAAAGGTTAGCTGAAAAAAAATAAGGCGAAGAATAATTTCTGAATCTTAACCATTCCTGCGTCTCTTGAGTGACTACCGGGGGAAGTTGAAATAAATCGCCAAAGACCACCATTTGAACTCCTCCGAAGGGTTTGTTATTATTTCTTACAACGCGTAAAACATAATCAATAGCGTCAATTAAATCGGCTCTTACCATTGATATTTCATCAATGATAATAACCTCCAGTTCTTTCATTAATTTCTTATTCTTGCCCATTTTAATTTGACTGGGGTCGAAAAGACGAGGGGGAAAGTTGAAAAATGAATGAATGGTTTGGCCCCTAACATTTAAAGCCGCTACGCCAGTTGGAGCTAAAACAACCTGTTTCTTTTCTGTCGTTTTTCTAAATAACTGAAGTAAAGTAGATTTACCCGTCCCAGCTCTACCTGTTACAAAAAGATTTTTCCGATCTTTTTCCAGCAAATTTAATACGTTATTGAAATCCTGACTTAGCTCAAGTGGGGACATAATGGTCTTTTCTGGGCGTTAAGGTAGCTTTTTTATTCGTAAAAGTCAGATTTGTCAATGATTGACAACTGATAGATGAAATTTCCAAGGGTTTTTGTTAACTCATCAAGATATAAGGCACCTTTTTCCGAAGTAGACTTTTTTGGGTCACCAATGCCTGTATCTGCGGTTACCTGGCTCCATTTTCTTTCAGACCATGCCCACCCATGTTTAAAGGCTTCAATTTTAGGTTTTTTAGCAGCACCGTCGCCCGCTAATTCCAGCGGTAATACCAGGTGTGGAAATAAATGGAGAATGATACTTGTCTCCATCTCGTCGGCATGATCTCCTCCGTTTTCAAAATATTTTGATTTATCCAGCGCTTGAAACCAATTGCAGGTAACGAGCAACATATTGGGAAATTGTAGTCCAAGCTCTCTTAACAGGGTCTTAAAATCGTTCCCGCCATGACTATTTAGAACGAGTAATTTTTGAATTCCCTGACGATCTAAAACGGTAATAATATCTCTCAAAATAGCCAGTTGAGTAGATGGATTAAGATTTATATCCAGTAAAATGTCAGGTTGTCCCGTATTTACTCCAAAAGGAATGGTTGGCAAAACAATGGGATGGGCGCCTTGGTTCCAGGCTATTTCCGCTGATTTTTCAGCTATAAAGGTCGCTTCATAATTGTCCGTACCATAAGGTAAGTGATAATTATGTGCCTCTGTCGCTCCCCATGGTAAAATGGCCAGTTGAAATGGTTGAGCTTTTATCTCTTTCCAATTGGTTTCCGCAAGGATATATGGTCTTCTGTTCATGTTTGATTATTTAATTGCAATATACTATTTTAAGGTTATTTTCGTTAAAATCAAAAATCAAAACGCTATGAAAATTATTTTGCTTTTGTCTGTTATTATTTTTGGAATATTGGGTTGTTTGCCACAACCTGAACCCGAAAAGCTTCAGCAAATTGTAACTGAAATAGAAACTAAAAATTCTAATATGACGGATATGGACTGGGCTAAATATGAAGCTGATATTACTACACTGTCAGCAGAATACGAAAAGAATAAAGAAACCCTTTCTCCAGAGCAACGACAGGAATGGAATAAATTGATGGGAAAGTATAAAGCTCAGCAAATCAAAAGGGGGATGGATAAATTAAAACTGGAAATGAAGGACCTGGGGGAGCAAGCTGAAAGTTTTATTGAAGAGCTTACTAAATAATAGCTTATCCTAAAAAGAAGAAATGGGACAAATCATGATTTATTTTCGTTTAAAAAATTTCAAAAATATATCACAAATTGTCCCAAATTCTTAGTTTTTCATAAAAACAGATCGATTATTATTTATTAATCGCGTTTAAATATCTGTCCTGAATATTTTTACTGATCTCTTCTGAATCACCATATTTCTGTCGAATAGCTACCAGTTCTTTTTTTAATTTTTCAACTACATCGACATATTTCGGGTTATTATACTCATTTTTTAGCTCCTGTGGGTCGTTTTGTCGATCAATGAGTTCCCATTCATTCACGTCATGATAGAAATGGATTAATTTATAGGCTTTGGTAACGATAGCGTAATGTCTTTTTACCATGTGAACGGAAGGGAATTCATAATAATGATAGTACACTGATTCCCTCTTCCAACCATTTATCTTACCCTCTAAAAGTGGAACCATGCTTTCTCCCTGCATATCACTCGGTGCTTTTATTCCCGCTGCATCTAAGAAAGTCTGTGCAAAATCTAAATTTTGAACCATATCATCGCTAACTCTTCCGGGTTTTATATGGCCTTTCCATTGCATTAACAAGGGCGTTTTAAATGATTCGTCATATACAAATCTTTTATCATACCAACCATGTTCACCCAGATAAAATCCTTGGTCGGAAGTATAAACAATCAAGGTATTTTCTATCAGATTATTAGCCTCAAGATAATCTAACACACGGCCTACATTTTCATCAACTGAAGCTATGGTACCTAAATAATCCTGCATATATCGTTGAAATCTCCATTGCATTAACTCCTTTTCCGTCATGCCTGCTTTAAACTTCTTTTCAAATTGTTCATTGACTAATTGATAAACACCATCCCAATTAGCCTTTTGTAAAGCGTTCATTCGATGGTATTCCTTGGTAAAACCCTCTTTATCCCAGTTTGTAGTTGACTTTATACCTAGTTTATCCATCATTTCAGGATAGATTTTCGAATCACCTGCCCAATTCATGTGAGTTAGTAAATTCATTTCTGCCGCTTTGGCGGCAGAAGTTCTGCTTTCATAGTTATCAAAAAGGGTAGAAGGTTCCGGGTAAACTTTACCGGAAAATTCTTTAAGGTGTCTTTCTGCTGGTAACCATTCCCGATGAGGTGCTTTATGCAGGTACATTAAAAGAAAAGGTTTCTCTGGATTTCGTTCCTTTTCTAACCAATCGAGTGTCATATCGGTAATTATATCTGTCACATAACCATTTACTTTAATATTTCCCTCATTTTTGGTGATAAAATTGGGATTATAATAATTTCCCTGACCGGGTAAAATTTTGAACTGATCAAATCCTTTTGGATTATTACCGAAATGTAATTTACCAAACATAGCCGTTTGATAACCAGATTCTTGAAAAAGTTGTGGGAAGGTGAGAATAGTGGTATCAAAGGGAAAATAATTGTCGGTCTTACTATTGAGGTGAGAATGTTTTCCTGTTAAAATAGTGGCTCGTGACGGTGCGCAAATTGAATTGGTTACACAGGCCTGAGTAAATTTTATTCCGTTTTTGGCTATTCTGTCAATATTTGGCGTATTTATTAATTTGTCGCTGTAGGCACTGATAGCCTGGTAAGCGTGGTCATCAGACATGATAAATACAATATTGGGTCTCCTCTTTTCTGGGTTATTCTTTCCAGATAGGACAGATGGCAGGGTGAGCAGCAAAAGGCAAAAGACATTAAAATTTTTCATGTTCATATTCAAAGGTTGTTGATTTAACTTATTTTATCTAAATTACACTTTAAAATGATACTATGGCAGAAAATTTTGGAAAAAAAAGAATCCAGTTTTTTATGGATCTCTTGTCAAATAATTTAGATGCAGCGCTACAAGCCTATAAAGACAATCCTACACAACCTTTTGGTTTTTATGTTCACCATCACGATTGTCGCACCCCTTTATTTAAAATTCAGGCTTTAGCAAGATTATTAGATAGAAAAAAGAAAAAAAACGTAAGGGCTATTTCTGCCATACTTTCTATTTCAAAAACTATCGAGGACGTGATCGGGCAATTTGATTTTGCTTCGTCTATCCTAAAGGGTAATGAAAAATGGCAATTTCCTGATGAGGTCAAAAACCAGATTTTAATTCAGTATGGTTTCGCACTAGGTACTTTAGAGGAATGCCTGCTTCAACTGGGTTGGATTACACGGGGCAAAAATGTCATTCAGTACGACGATTTTGGATTTGATTATTTAAAAAGTGCCTTAAAAGAAATCTCCTTTCCGTCGTCTAAAAGAGAAAAAAAGCAGGTCCTTCAGATGTTTAAAAATATCTGCCTGGATATTGACGAGGATATTAGAGAAAAGAAAATAGATCTTACTCATATTGAGGACGGAATTCATGAGTTTCGTAGAGATATCCGATGGTTAAGTATTTATGCGTCCGCTCTGAGAGGAAAGGTTATTCTCAGCAATAATCCTGAAACAGATCCTTTTCAGCATTTTATTACGCCAGGTAATATAGATGGAAAATATAATACGTTAATTATTAATGAGGATGAAAAGAATATTTTAACTTTTCAACAAGGCGGTTTTTATGCGCTTGGCTCTTTAATATCCGATTTGGGCAATATAAAAGACAAAGGTCTTATCACGGAGTATCTAATGCATTTAGGTACTTCAAATGGTTTGAGCCAAGAAGATATTATGGCAAAACTAGCTGATGATTATCAGGATGTAGCTACAACCATTCAGCAGGCAACAGAGAAAATAAACCAATTTGTCCTCGAAGAAGAAGGCTTTATTAAATTAGCCAACCACTTCGAGGCTCAATTACAGTAAATATTAATTATACCAGGTACAAATGGAAGGATTTATTGGATACCTTCCAAATTGACTGCCGTAAACGGCAACGCCCTGATCTGCAGCTATTTTAATATTAATATATCCTTTTTGAAGTGCCTTTTTCAACATACTTTTTGAAAGAGGCACTTCAATTTTTTCCCCATACGTTCCCGCTTCCCTTAGTTTTTTGTCTTTCAATTGGTTGTGCCAGGACAAGACGCCTCTATGGTCGGCAGGGTCATCTTCCAGTTTTTTTGATAAGGTTTTTACACCGTCTATATAAATCTCAATATTACTGGGATTTTTATAATTGTCCGTCATTGGATAGGCATTTGGATTAAGGTGTGGAGAAACTCTGGCCCCCAGCATGTAATTTTGATCGCCCATGACTACCTTGTCTTTGTCCTTGTCTAATAGTGGTTTAGACGATAGTTCGACTAAAAAGGAAGCCTTATTTACATTCGTAAGTTTCAATCCTTTGATAGGAATTTGATATTCAAAAAATCCCTTTCCAGCGCCATTTACTTTTAAGCTGTCTAAAATATGCCATTTTTTAACAGACCATTCTGCATTATTATAAGCAGATGGTTGAACATTATGAATAACTAGTTTTTCAGGATTAACATCGGAAGGAATGACAATAGAAAAGAAATTATGGTGATGTATTTTTCCGTCAACATCCTTTAACGTCCAATGCACGCGCATCATACCTCCATAAGGCATTGCCTGTATAATTTCCGGTGATAAAGAACTATTGATAAAGGGAAAATGCACTATTTTCCTGTTCCTTTTTTCTAAAACAATTTCATGCCCGGCATTATCCATACCATAAATAATGGTTTCTAAAATCAAATAATCATCCTTTATTGATTTACCTGCCATGTCGGAGATAAATAGAGGGATTTTTATTATTTCACCTGGCTTTACTGTGGCACTAATATCATTTCCAGATGACAGATAAATAGGGGAATGAAAATCTTTATCGGTCATGCCTTTTGCCAGATCAGATAATCCACTGTATTTAGGGCTTCTATCAAAGCGCCAATATCCATTCCATTCGTTAATGACATCGTGATGTTCCGTGTAAAGCCAGCCAGCTACTTTAGGATATTTTCGAAAGGTATTGATCATTCGGTGGTAATCCCAACTCCAGTCTACATCGCCGGTACTACCGTCATACCCCCAAACATTGCCACATTCTGAATTGATATTGGGTTGTGAAAGCTGAGAAAATCCTTTTTCAAAATGATGTCCGCTACCAGGATAAGTTTCTTTATCAATGGAAGCAAGTCTGGCTTCCCATTCCCAACCTGCCATGTATTCGTGCCATGAATTAATATCGGTTTCCGTATGTCCAGCACCACAGCAAATCGAATTATCCTCAACAAGACGGGTGGGATCCAGCGATTTTGCTAAATAATACATAGACGCTACCCAATTTTGGGTAGTCGGCAAATAAACACTTCGCGTTTTATTGGTTTCACTTTGAAGAACTTTTGTTTGTAAACCCCAGGATTCATTGAACACAATCCAGCTAAAAATAGCTGGGTGATTGAAATCTCGTTGAATCATTTTTCGTAAGGTATATTCAGACTCTTTCTGCATGGCAGCATCGGGTTCTCCCCATGAATTTGGTAAATCAGCCATCACAAGCAGGCCCAGTTTATCAGCCCAGTACAGCTTCCTTGGAACATCAATCTTTATATGGGTACGAAGTCCATTGAGACCTAAATCTTTGGTCATCTGAATTTCATTTTTCATGAATTCGTCAGATGGAAAAGTATAAAATCCATCAGGATGATAAGATTGGTCTAAGGTTAATTGCAGATAAACTGTTTTATTATTTAAAGAAATATAAGGGTAATTTGTTCCTGGTAAGTTAGTTACACTTATTTTTCTCATGCCAAAATAAGTGTTCACCTTGTCCCCCGCGTGAGAAAGATTCACCATATAAAGATAAGGATCCTCTAAATCCCATAATCGTGGATTAGGTATATTTAGGTCAAGAGTGCCTTTTGCAAATCCTGGTTTTACAGAAAGTACTCCATTAATAGCTCCATTTGGTGTTTGAATATCAACATTGACCTTTCTTTCTACCGTGGAAACCTCGGAGAGATCCACTTCCACTTTGACTTTATTTACATCAATATCGGGTATGAATTTGAATGCGTCGATATAATCTTTTCCACGAGCATCGAGGTAAATAGTTTGCCAGATACCGCGTGCATTTCCATAGCCTTGTTTTCCATACAGGGTAAATAACCGTCTTTTATCATCGACTCTAATCGTAATGCTGTGTTCTTTTCCTGTTTGAATATATTTTGTAAGTTCGAAACTAAAAGGGATATATCCTCCTTGATGCGTTCCAACAAGTTGATCATCTAGCCAGATACTTGATTCCCAGTCAGAGGCACCGACGGTTATAAAAATCCTTTTGTCTTTCCAATCTGGCTTTACCGTAATGTTTTTTTGATACCAACCAATATCAGCTTTGTCTGGAACGCCAGACAAGGGTGAACCCCATGGGAAAGGCACTTTTATGGTCAGAGGAAAATGATTTGTATTTGAAAACCATTGGTCTTTGATGCCTGTATCTAGGGAATCAAATCCAAATTTCCAGGAACCGTTCAGATTCTCCCAATCTGTTCTCTCAAAATCGGGGCGGGGGTGCTCAGGTAAGGGTATATCCTGCGCTTTTAATAACCAAAAGCTTAGGTTTGTCACATAAAACAGACAAAGAATAAAGTTTTTCATAGGATTAATCGTTTTAGTAAATATAATAAAGTATTTTGCTAAGGCAGCATCATTTTTAGAGGTAAATTTGAATCGATGAATATTAATAAACCAGTACTACTTATTGATGAGGGAAAATGCAGAGCGAATATCCAGCGCATGGCCTCATTGTGTGCAGAAAAAAAAATGTCATTTAGACCGCATTTTAAAACACACCAATCATTAGCGGTTGGAAAATGGTTTAAAGAGGTAGGCGTTTCAAAAATTGCAGTGTCTTCTCTTTCTATGGCGGATTATTTTTCAATAGAATGGAATGATATTTTAGTTGCCTTTCCCACTAATGTTTTGGAAGATGAGCTCATTAATCATCTTGCCCAACGCATTCATCTGAATCTTTTGGTTGAGTCCCTGGAAACCATTTCCCTCCTTGCCGATGTGGTCAAATTCCCTCTTACCATTTATGTGGAAATTGATACTGGTTATCATAGAACTGGTGTTTATTTTGATGATTATCAAGTGATTGATAGCATTTTAGAGGTAATTAAAAACGCAGATTGCCTATCATTTGGAGGATTTATTACCCATAGCGGACATTCTTACGATTGTTTAGGAAAGGAGGAGGTGCTGAGTTTACATCATCTCAATAAAAGTCGATTTTTACAAGTTAAAAGCAGGTATATCGCTGATTATCCTCATCTTATTATTTCTTATGGTGATACGCCTACTACCTCTATAGCCGATGATTTTGATGGGGTAGATGAATTAAGACCGGGAAATTTTGTGTGTTATGATGTTACCCAGGTTCAAATAGGTTCTTGTGATTTCAATCAAATTGCAGTGGTTCTCGCTTGTCCTGTTGTGTCAATACACAAAGAAAGAGGTGAAATTATCATTTATGGTGGCTCTGTACATTTGTCAAAAGATTCGTTGAAATGGCAAGACAAAGGAGTGATTTATGGATTGCTGGCAGAAAAAACAGAGGAGGGATGGGGCGAACCCATTGAAAATGCACTGGTTTATTCATTGTCTCAGGAACACGGCAAAATAAAAATGAATGAAAGTGAATTATTAAAATATAATGTGGGGCAAATTGTTTATATTTATCCAGTTCACTCATGCCTGGTGATTAGTTCTATGCGAGGATTTACAACGTTAAGGGGTGAAATATTAGATGTTTATCGTGGTTTATGAAAAATTGAATTAAAATGCTAACACTTCTGTCTAATTTTTATGATCGTATTTTTCGTCTAAATCCTGAAAGGAGAGTTGAAAAAATTACTTTGTATTTTGCCATTCTAGGCTTTATATTTCATTTATTATATATTTTTTCCATAAACAATGTGGAGCAACTTGGCTATCTGTCCTCTGGTAAACCGGAGAGTTATATAGCTGCAATTTATACTCCGTTCAGTATTTTACTATTTTACGAAGTTTTTCTCTTAGTCATCATTATACCGAATTCGACCTCTGCCTTTGTTGGAAAACAATTCGAAATTATATCATTAATAACCTTAAGGAGTTTTTTCCATGACATTGCTGATGTAGATCCTTTTGCTCAAATTGAATATAACAACCCATTATTTCTAAAAATTGGCTTAGATCTTGGTGCGGCTTTGACTATGTTTGGGTTAACGATTAGTTATTACTATTTTTATCATAGCACCTCTTCTACTGAGACCTCTTTTGAGAAAGAAAGATTTATTCAAGTCAAAAAAATGGTTGCCTTTACCATGATAATTTTATTACTAGGTATGAGTTTTTTCAGTATAGGTCATTGGTTTACAGATGTTTATAATCTGTTAAATGCAGGCGTTAAAACACCACATCCAGATACCTTTTTCTATGCAGACTTTTTCAATGTCATGATATTTGCCGATGTATTTTTACTCATATTCTCTTTATTGTACAAGGCATCCTTTGAGCTATTATTTAGAAATGCTTGCTTTATTATCACTACCATATTGCTCAGGTATTCTTTACATACAGAAAAACCGGTTGCTTATTTGATCATATTAACTGCCTTTATCTTTTCTATTGCAGCGCAAATATTATTTCAGTTTGCAGTGAAAAATAAAGCAGCATCAAAAGGTTGATTACAGATGTTTTATGCGGCCTGTATATTTTTCATATAAAGTGTCATTGGAAAATCCATCAATATTTTGACTGTGGTAAATAGGTAGTTTTATCCCTTTTGCATCGGCAATTTTCATTGCTTCGGTAGCCACCAGATTAATCAGAAAAACACCAGATAGGGTAGAGGCTGCTCCCGTAAGGTTTCCACCTATTTTTAATAATCCATCTCCTGATGGAACCCGGTTATCTAATACTAAATCTGCTATTTCATATAATTTTTTTCCTGATGGATGCCTTGAAGGGTATTGTTTTGATTGTTCTAATGAGGTGATAGCAATGGTTTTAATACCCATTTCTTTAGCTATCATGGCCATTTCTACGGGCATGGCATTCCGTCCTGAATTGGAAATGATAATCATTATATCATTTTTTGAAATGTTATGCTGATCATAAATGATTTTGGATAAACCCGAAATTCTTTCTATTTCAGCACTCCTTCTTGAACCTTCAGAAGTGAGTACCATACTGTCTAACATTGCATTTACGTTAGCTAAACCTCCTGCTCTGACAAAGAGTTCCAGACCAATCATGTGGGAATGACCGGTACCAAAAGTATGAATAATATGATCGTTAATTATACAGGCTGCTAATAATTCAGAAGCCTGCATGATGGTATTTTCTTGATTTAAAACAATATCGTTTAACTGTTGAATCGCTTTTTCCTGGTATTCGAACATTTTTGTTACAATTTAATAAAAACTTTATTTTTAAATAAGAAATAAATAGGTACATAGATAATTCCTACATAAATGAGGGCATATAAAAAGGAGGATAATTGAAGTGCTATGCCAACAGAAGAGGCTAATGCCATAAATTGACCATTCAAACCATTGGTAATGAGGGCATCATTATAAAAAATAACGGTTAATACGCCGGAAAGAACGTAAGCTGTTATGGCATTCGTTCCAAAAACTCTGGCAGGAAAAATCCATTTTGTATTTCCTTTTAAATCTATAAGATAGATTAACGACGCCAGAAAAAGCGTAGCAAATCCTCCCATTAAACAGGTGTATGAACTGCTCCAGATATTTTTATTGATGGGGAAAAACCATTGCCATAAATCTCCCAGAGCGATGAGAACAAAACCCATATAAAACAAAGAAAGGAGTTTTTGCTTAATTTCCCGTTGATGAAGAATGATATGGCCGGCAATAAGACCAAAAACACCAGTGACTATAGCGGGAAGGGTACTTAATATGCCTTCTGGATCCCATGTTTTTTGCCACATTCTACCTGGCAGTAACATTTTGTCAATATAATGTGCCCAGTTTTTTTCCGGCACACCTAAATCTGGAAATCCTATCCCTGGAACGGGAACATAAGCCATTAAAATCCAATAACCAACCAGCGCAACAGCTGCGAATCGCAGGTGAAATTTATGGTCTGTATAAAGGAATAATAGGGCACTTCCCAGAAAGACGAGAGCAATGCGTTGTAAAACACCGGCCCATCTAATGTCAGTAAAATCAAAGGAAGGAAATAACCATAAGAAAATACCCAGAGCGAATATTTTAAGGGCACGAATGAAAACTTTCGATACCATCCCTTTTTTTGCCTCTCCATTATTTAATTTGGGTTGATAAGCCAGCGGTATGGAAACCCCAACAATAAAAAGAAAAAAGGGATAAACATAATCAGTAGGGGTTAAACCATTCCATTCAGCATGAAGGAGCGGAGGAAAAACATGTTCCCACGAACCGGGGTCATTCACAATGATCATAGCAATAAGGGTAATACCCCGCATAACATCTACCGCAAGGTATCTTTGTTTGTCAGTATTCATCATAGTTTTTTGATTTTAACAGGTATTCGCTTTCAAAACCACTTCGTCCAACAGAATTGAAAACTTTAGCCCTTATTTTCCTTGATTTTGTTTTTATTGGTCCGGTATATTTTTCTGAGGTTGCTTTAGGTTCTGAACCATCCAGGGTATAGCGAATATCCATGCCCGGATAAACACTGTTCAAAAACAGGGAATCTCCCTTCTGTAAAATCCCGGGAGCAGGTATTCTGTAGTGGACGGGTTGTTTACCTTTGTCCATTCTTTTGAATTCCTTTTCGGTTACTCTATGAATAAACTGATTAAAATCGGCCGATAATTTTTCATCTCTTTCCGACTCACTTTTCAAATTACTCCATGCAGGCATACCGACCCAGGCTCTGTGAGCTAATCCCAAAAGCTTTGGCATATAATAAGTTTCAAGCATTTTTACCCCTTTAATCGTTTCGCTCCAAAGCTGCCCCTGAACACCTAAAATATTAGATTTACCCTCTTCACTTAATCGAACCATTCCGTTGAAATCGTTTTCAACATCAAACGTATTTCCCATATCATCATGACGGGTGGAGTAGAAAAGATTTTCGGGTAACATAGCAAAGGCGTCTCTTTCATTAACAAAGCCAGCCCAATACAAACCTGGTTCTCTTGGGTCATTTGAATACGCTAAATCGAAATAAGTATTGGTAACAGGGCAAAGAACTATTTTGTAGCCTGCATTGGCTACTTTATAACCTAAATCTTGTTGCCCCCATAAATTATTCCAAATGTAGGGAATGACCTTTTTTTGAGCAAAAGAGGTATTTATGGTGTGTTTATTTTCCTGATTATAAAACATAACAATTTCTTCCCAGCCCCCCACTTCAATATTTCTTTTTTCAAAAAGGGGTAATAATCTTGAAAATAAATCTGCCTGAAGATTTCTGGTATTCATGATACCAGGATTTTCCGACATATACTTTTTGCACATCGGCGATCCTTTCCAGGCGTCCGCTGGAACCTCATCACCCCCTGAGTGAAAGGTATGAAGCGGAATTCCTGCCTCTTTATACATGCGCACAAATTCATCTAAAACAACCTCATAAAATGCTATAACAGAAGGACGACAGGCGCAAACAATATTGTCGGTATAATATTGAGCAGATCGGTATTTCGATACGTCAGCAGGGTCAATGAGTCGATATTTTTCGGCTTCCTTTTGATTTCCTTGTTTCATGAATTTTTCATACCTGTTTTCCATGGCCATAATGGCTGCTCTCGCATGACCTGGAAAATTTACTTCGGGTATAATTTCTATATGTCTTTCGGCGGCATAAAGGAGAATTTCCTTGAAATCGTCTTGCGAATAATACCCATTTCCAAAGGAATTTTTATCGTCCGGGGAGGGTCCTGAACCATAAGCAGGCTGCAAATAATCTGTTTTATTGAATGGATGTCCTCTCCTGGCACCCACTTTAGTTAGTTCTGGAAATGCCTTAATTTCAATTCTCCAACCCTCATCCTCCGTTAAATATAAAAGTAATTTGTTTAATTTATAGTTTGCCATTTGATCCAACAATCTGAACAGGGTTTCTTTAGATTGGAAATTTCTGGCAACATCGATATGTATTCCCCGGTAAGGATAAGCAGGTTTATCTTCCAGTTCATAGCCCCAAATTTTGTTATTTTCCTCATCTGCCAAGGCTAATAAACTGGTAATACCGTAAAAAAGCCCTGCATTTTTCGACGCGGAAATAAGAATTTTATCTTTGCTTATATTAAGTTTATATGCCTCATTTCCAGCTATCGATGCATCATCTTGTAATTGTATGTTTGCTTCTGAGGCACTACTTACTTTAGTTAGTTTACCTGGCCATACTTTCTTTAGATAGTCATATTCCTTTTGGAATTTTGATGAATAGAAGACAGACAAATTGGGTTTAATTGAAAAACTATCTTTTGTAGATTGGATTTTTACAGGCAATGGTATGAGAGGTAGTTTATCTTTCGGGGACACACTGCTTAATTTTTCCCCTTCTGTATATAAATAGGTGGTTGAAGGGACTGGTTCAGCATCATTTTCACCTCTCTTTATTTGATTGCCAGATAAAAAGGGTTCAATAGTAACCGATGTTATTACCTTGGTTTTTGATTGTTCGTCCACGATATATAAACCCATGGGAGCGTCGGTTTCCTTAATCGCAAAGCCATCAAACTCAATGGCAATATCCATTTTTTTACCTTTTTCAAGCTTAAAGCCCGTCAGAGGTTTCATTTCGTAAAAATCACCATTAATCCACCTGATATCCACTGGTTTCAAAGAATCCTTATAGAGAATACTTCTTGGCGCTTGATTCCAATATAATGCCCATTGGTTACCCGTCATATCCGTCGTACCTTTATTTTCCAAGGTAAATAGAACGATATGCCTATCCATTCCTTCCTTCTTATAGTTTTTTTCTAACTTCCAGGTAATTCCAAGATCAACACTGGAACTATTTGTTTGACAGGAGGTAAATAACCAAATCATAAGAGAGAAGGTCAGGTAAATAGGCCCCGTTTTTTGAAACATTAGGATAGCTTTCATGATTTTCAATGATTAATTAATCTAAATTATGAAATTTTGGTCTTATATTTCATTTTGTAAAAGGTTAAAAACATATTCACTTAAAAAGAAAGAGATGAAATCCCATCATTTTTTGATATTATTATTCACATTTAGTTGTTTATTTATGCGAGCACAAAGCGATCCGAATTTCCCTGTTCAGGTGAACATTGAATCAGGAATGATAGAGGGAAATTATGATAATAGTACGGGATTGCAGACCTACCTGGGTATCCCTTTTGCCCAGGCTCCCATTGGTGATTTAAGATGGAAGGCACCTCAGGCTCTTAATTGTTGGACGGGGGTTAAGATAACCAAGCAGTTTGGACCACGGCCTGTTCAAGCGGTGGTTTTTGGTGATATGTATTCCCGTTCGGCGGGTATGAGTGAAGATTGTCTTTATCTAAATGTCTGGACTCCCGCTAATAGAGATACGAAAGGTTTACCTGTATTAGTCTATTTTTATGGGGGTGGTTTTATAGCTGGAGATGCATCGGAACCAAGATATGACGGCGCTGAAATGGCAAAGCAAGGCATCGTTGTTGTTTCAGCAAATTATAGATTATCTGTTTTTGGATTTTTATCCCATCCTGAATTAAGTAAGGAAAGTGGTTATGGTGGATCTGGAAATTACGGTTTATTAGACCAGCATCATGCCTTAAAATGGGTACAAAAAAATATTGAAGCCTTTGGTGGAGATCCTGCAAAGGTGACCATAGCCGGGGAATCAGCAGGGTCTGTTTCTGTCAGTGCGCAAATGACCTCTCCGCTTTCGTCTTCCTTAATGGCTGCGGCTATTGGCGAAAGTGGTGCGGGTATTTTCCCAACCCTTTCTCCTATTCCTTTAGCCGAGGCAGAAAAAAAGGGATTAGATTTAGCTACTTCTGTTGGCTATCCTTCATTAAGTGATCTTAGAAAACTAAGTACCAGAGATATTTTCGAATTGTTTATTGAGCCAAAAAAATATTCTTTTCCTACAGTGATTGATGGGTATTTTTATCCAAAATCTCCTTTAGAAATTTTAAAAGCAAATGAGCAGGCTCAAATACCTCTTTTGTTAGGGTGGAATTCGGCAGAAATACCTGGTCAGGGAGTTATGCAAGGTCAAAGTATGGAGCCGTCAAATTATATGAATAGAATAAAAGCTTTGTATCCAAAAGATTATGAAGAGGTCTTAAAAAATTATCCGGGAAACAATGCACAGGAGGTTTTAGCTTCAGCTACTGCACTGGCTTCCGATCGATTTATTTCCTATAGTACCTGGAAATGGGGAAGTTTACATGGTTTAAAGAGTAATAAGCCTGTTTTCAGGTATTTATTTAATAAAATTCCACCGGCAGTTATAGGAAGTTCTCCCAATGCTCCAAAACCTATTGGGGCTCCTCATGCCTGCGAAATTGAATATTGTATGGGTAATCTAAAGTTAGTTAAACAAATGAATTGGACAGAAGATGACCATCTGGTTTCTAAAACCATGTTTTCCTATTTCGCTAATTTTATTAAAACAGGCAACCCCAATGGTTTTGATTTACCTCAGTGGGAACCTTTAAAACCGGCCAATGATTTAGGTGAAATTATGATGCTTGATGTTGTTTCAAAATCAGTGTTGTTATCTTCTGAAAACAGATATCGCCTGCTCGACAGATTGTATGGCAATAACTAAGTATTGATGTTTTCATTTGATTTCAATAAAGTACACATACCTGTTTATGAAGCACTTAAAATATTTTTTCTTATTTTCCTTATTGTTGATTCTTGCCTATTTTGAAATGATTGGCCTTTCAGAAGGTGTTTATCGATATGGTTTAAATAATAATTCCTTTTTGTATTTAAGTGCGGGACTCTTTTTTAGTGTAGTTTACCTTATACCCGTTGAAAAACCGATAGGTTTCGGTCATAAATGGTCGAAATACCTCCTAATTTTGCCTTTTTCTTATCTATTTTACCTCTATTATCCCATTGCTGTCGATTTGATGGTTAAAATACCAGTGGATTATAAAATCGCTGATATGCTTCCAATTATGGAAATATTATGCAAAAGGTTTATGAACCAAACGGGAGTTTATAGAATAATTCCAGAAATTTGGGGGGGTATGGAACCCATTTATTTACCGTCCATGTGGATGACTTATCTTCCGGCAGTATGGTTCGACTTTGATTTACGATGGATTACCTGGTTCTCTTTTATTATAGCCCTATTGTTAGGCTTTTTATCATTAAGAAAAAATCATTTCGCGGGCTGGCACAGTTTGTTAGTGTGGATACCCGTATTTGTGTTGTTTAAATCTATCTTCAAGTTGGAACCTAATGATTTTTCAATGGGTGATGAGGGACCTGTCGTGCTGTTTTTTGTCTTATTTGCCTATAGTTTATGGCAGGGAAATGCTATATTGATTGGAGTATCCATGGCCTTAGGATTATTAACGCGCTACAGTTTTTTACCCGTTTTACCTTCTATTTTCCTGGCATACTGGATATTTGACCATAAAAAAGCGCTTTATACCATGTTAATCTCCGGTTTTTTAACAGGTATTTTTTTAATGATTATCACCGGAGCCATTTTTGAGATTCATACTTTTTTGGCATTACCAAAACATTACGTAACAGCAGTGATAGGGGAGGATTTCCAAAAACTTTCACCCACTATTCAAAATGGACTTGGTCTTGCTAAATTTTTTTCAAAGGAAAATCTTCCGTCTATTGTCAATATTCAAATGATTCTGACCTTTTTAGTTCCTCTTCTTTTATTGATTCTTTATAAATATTTAGCTTGGAAAATTGATTTCAGGGTATTTCTTTTGGGCCTGCTAAAACTGGAAATTGTTTTGTTCTATAATCTGATGATTATCCCCATTCATAACTTGTTTTTGGTCTCCAATTTTTTAACTATAGCGTTATTGTTTTTTTACGCTCAGGTTACTGAAGAAAAGTCACTTGAAAATCATCTAACATAAACGATTTCCTGTAGGGATTATGGATAAATATCCTGATTTGTTTGGATGGATCATAATCTTTAATTAAGTCCATATCCAGATTTATTTTTTTCCATTGGCTTACCCCTAGATCACGTGTTTCAAATGGTAAAGATTTCATATTGAGCATATTCCCTTGCTTATCCCAAATTTGTATCTGTAATTCAGCCTGGATATCCTTTTCAGGTAGATATACAAAGGCACTGGCTTTAACCTTTGCGAAGGAGTTAGGAGATATATTCTCAAAAAATTGAGAAAATCCGGTGGTATATTCGATTTGATCAGACACCTGAAAATAACAATCGCCACTATGACTTTTTCCCTTCAAAACATTGGGAAACACACCAAAAAGGGATTCAAAATCATTTGCGTAAACATGATTTTTGTGGTCATTATTTTGGGGGCCGAAACAAGCGGTCAATAGGAGAGTAATTAAAAGGAAGGGAAAAATATTCTTTTTCATTTTACTTCAATTTGATTTTAAAACATCTAATATATAGGCTAATGCCTTTGGGGTATCAGAAAAAATAAGATTTGCCTCTTTTAATTTTTCTGAAGGATGGGAATTTTCGACGCCAATAGCAAATAAGCCAGCACTTTTTGCAGAATGTATGCCCGCTGGCGAATCCTCCAGGGCAAAACAAAGGGAAGGTTGCAGTCCTAATTTGAAGGAAGCGGACTGGTAGGGTTCCGGATGAGGTTTTAAATTTGACACGTCATTTGCCGTCACAATGACTTTCAAATGTCGTTGAAGATTTGTGGCCTGAAACACAGCGGAAACATCATCCTGAGAACTATTTGTAGCTAACGCAATGGGTACAAATTGAGTTATTTCATGAAGATAATCTTCCACCTGGTCAAATAATTTGACCTCAGTTATAGCTCTGTTTCTATAGGTTTGTTGCTTTAGTTGTTGAAGACCTTCAACAGATTGGTTTTTCAAAAAGTGTTCACAAACATGTTCTGCCACTAATCTGTCAGATAAACCAATCCATTGGTGCATCCAGGATTCATCGAATTTTAATCCCAGGTTATTTAAAATGACCAGCCAGGTATCAATATGTAAGGGTTCTGTATCAGCTAAGGTTCCGTCAAGATCAAAAACAATTCCTTCAATTCTCATTATTTACAATTATGTGGCAAAAGTAAAAGAATTATACACTCATCGTATTAAAAAAGTGAGTAAAAGCCAAAAAGTAACTTTATTCCTATATCTTAAGGGTGAATTTATAAAAAAAGTACTATGGAAAATGTAATGGGTGTCGATATAGGTGCAACGCAGATGAGAGCAGGTCGTGTTGCAAATGAAAAGGTTAGTTTGATGTTTTCTGAGAAAACACCATCTGATGGCGACTATGACCAGGCATTAAAAACGCTTCTTCAACTCATGGAAAAGCTATTTAATTATGATACTATGGCCATTGGATTGGGGGTGCCCTCTGTGGTTGATACTAAAAATGGTATGATTTATGATGTTATTAATATTCCATCCTGGAAGGAAGTTCCGTTAAAAAGTATCCTTGAAAAACACTTTTCTGTGCCAATTTACATCAATAATGATGCAAATTGCTTTGCTGTTGGTGAAAAACATTTTGGATTGGGGAAAGATTATAATCATATTGCCGCTGTTACCTTGGGCTCGGGCGTTGGTACCGGTCTTATTTTGAATTCTAAACTATATTCCGGCAAAAATACAGGCGCCGGAGAATTTGGAATGATTCCTTATTTAGATAAATATATTGAATATTACTGTTCCGGACAGTTCTTTAATTTATACAAGCAAACGGACGGTTTAGCTGTTTTCGAGCAAGCTAAAAACGGAGATGAAAAGGCGCTAAAAATGTATGAGGAATATGGTCATCATTTAGGTCAATATTTGAAAATTTTATTGCTCGCTATCGATCCTGAAGTAATTATTTTGGGTGGCTCTTTATCAGCGGCTTATTCATTTTTTGAAAAAGAAATGAGAAAAGCTTTGCTTGATTTTCCGTATCCTAAAACGATTTCCAACTTAGAGATTAAAGTTTCTGATTTACCAGAAATAGCGATTCTGGGAGCTGCTGCCTTAACTTTTAATGAAAATTGATTATGAAAAAATATCATTACCTGATTTATGTGGTATTTCTTATATTTTTTATTATTTCTTTCATCACCAATATTTTAGGTTCCATCATACCTGCGGTGACGGATAATTTTGAGTTAAATGGTTTTACCACAGGACTTTTACCCTTTTCATTTTTCATAGCTTATGGTATTATGTCTATACCATCGGGTATATTGATTGAAAAATATGGCGATAAATGGTGTATGCTGGGTGCCTGGATCCTTTCTTTTGGTGGCTCTTTCTTATTTGCTCTTTTTCCTTTTTATAACGTATTTTTAATATCCCTTTTTCTGATAGGATCTTCTATGGCCATGTTACAAGTGGTCATAAATCCGCTATTAAGAATAACCGGTGGGGAATCTAATTTTGCATTTTATTCTGTTATGGCCCAATTATTATTTGGTGTCGCTTCCTTTTTAAGTCCATATTTTTACATTTATTTGGTGCAACATCTAGAAGTATCAGGCAGCCATACCTCCTGGTTTTTTAGCTTATTGTCCAATTTGACCCTGGATTCATTTTCATGGGTATCGCTTTATTGGGTTTTCTCGGTGATAAGTTTAGCTATGGTATTAGGAATATTTTTCATTTCATTTCCTCCGGTAGAAAGGAAGGAGGATGAGAAAATGGGGGAGAAGGCCGTTTTTATTTCATTATTTAAATCACGACTTATTTGGATTTATACCATAGCTATGTTTTGTTATGTAGGGGTTGAGCAAGGAATTGCTAACTGGATTTCAGAATTCCTGAGAACCTATCATGGTTTAAATCCGTCAATAGAGGGAGCTGCTACGGTCGGAAAATTTTGGGGTTTCATGACTATAGGATGCGCTTTAGGTTTATTATTATTGAAAATAATGGATAGTAAGCTGGTATTAAGAATTTTCACTGTCTCAGGAATACTCATTTTAGCATTGACCTTATGGGGAAATGTAAACATGGCCCTTTGGGGATTTCCAGCTTTAGGATTTTGCTTATCAGTCATGTATTCCATCATTATTTCACTGGCCTTAAATAGTGTAACAGAAAATCATGGCAGTTTTACCGGCATTTTATGTTCCGCCATTGCAGGTGGGGCCCTTTTTTCTTTGGTGATAGGCATATTAAAGGACGCAATTGGATTAAGAGAAGGAATGCTTCTTATATTCTTAGCCTTTGGGTATTTGTTATTCATCAGTTTTTGGGCAAAACCAATCATTAGGAATAAGACGATTTGAGAAAAAGAGAGGGAAGAGTGGGGGCGAGTTTATTGTTATTTTAATTGGATATTTTTAGAGGTAATTATATTTAAAGCATAATTTTCAAGTGATAAAGTTGATTATTAAAAGGTGGCCATTAGTTTTACCTGTTTTAAAACGATCTGGATTTTTTTAAAGGGTAATTTCTTTTTTACTCATCTATGTCGACTGTTTTGTACATCGAGTATATGATTATTGTCTGAACTGTGATTCATTTGATTCCTGGCTTTTTTTGATTTTTTGTTTGAATTTGAATCATAAGTTTTCATTTCCATCTTTAAAATAAGACGATTTGATAATTAGAGTCTATAGGGTGGGTGAAGAGTCTTTTGTTTTTTTATTTATATAAGACATCATCCATTCTAAGTTCTTAGTTCTATTTTTCAGCTGATATCAGGTCATTCATTCTAAGATATTAAAATAAAATTCTTGCTTTTAATACCAAACTTTGGTATTTTTAGAAAAATGGAATATGTCAAAAAATAAATCTGTTACCTTAGGGGATTATTTCGAACGTATCACTGAAAAAAGCATAGAAACAGACAGATATTCTTCCGCTGGTGAAGTAATTAGAGAGGGTTTGAGACTCGTTGATGAAAGAGAACAAAAAATTAAAATCCTTCGGGAAGCCATTGAAGCTGGAGAGAGGAGTGGTTACCTTGATAACTTTGATCCAATGAAACACTTAAAGGATCTTAATCAAAGATATCAAGAATGATTTTCAAATTTGAATTAAGCCGACTCGCTTTGAGGTACATAGATGAAATATTATGAAGAAATATATAAAGTTATAAATGAAATTTGCAATAATTCAGAAATAGGTGAATCCATTGATTTTGTTAAAAAGGGACATAGAAGAATAAATGTAAAATCACATATTATTTTTTATAAGATAACATCAGAAATTATTTACATCGACAGAATATTACATCATAACATGGATATAGAAGCTTATCTCAGAAAATAGATACTACCTAACTAAGGGATAATATTAGAGCTATTGAATTTTAAAAAAAAAGCCGCAATATGTTATAAATACTGCGGCTTTTAAAATTTACATTTCAAAAAGGGGATTACATTTCCCAGCCTTTTCTATATTCTCTGCCTACAAATTGGTTGGCATCTTCGAAATTGGTGATTTTCATATTTGCACCATCCCAAAGTAACTTTCTTCTGCCATAAAACTGCATTTTACCATTTACCTCTTTTCTAAGATTATAGCTTCTTATAGCCAGATTACCCATGAGAACGGTTTCTGTCATTGGACCGGCATAATCAAATGATGAGGTAAGTGCCTTGTGCTCAGCGCTATTGAAGCCAGCTTTACAAGCCTCCACCCATTTACGCTGATGGCCATATTCAGATTCTACAACATCGGCAGCATTTGGACCAAATTCTTGGGTACCGTCATAAAGGAACAACTTTGGCATCATTGGTGAGCTATCATTGATATTGGTAGAAATGATACCTTTTTCACCTATCATAAGAACCCCATTTGCACTATCTGTTCCGCCAATATCCATATTTTCAGGAATTATTTCTGGATGCGCAGGTCTAATGCCTCCATCACTCCATGTTAATTCTAATTTCGTATCATTTTTAGTTGTTGGAGCAAAATGAAGGGTAATAAAAGAGGAGGGAGGACATCCTTCAGGATTATAATCTGCATTCCACATTTTACTGAAAACGGAAGCAACACTGCACTCAGCATCCGTTGGATATTTAAGTCCTAAAGTTCTAAAAGGAATGTCTATCAAATGGCAACCAACATCACCTAAGGCTCCTGTTCCGTATTCCCACCAACCTCTCCAATTGAAAGGGTGCATATTAGGAACATAAGCGGTCTCTTTTCCTGGTCCCAGCCATAAATTCCAGTCCAGATCGGCCGGTTTTTTACTTTCATCTGGAGCCTGTAAAGGAACTCCCTGCGGCCAAACAGGTCTGTTCGTCCAAACCTGTACTTTGGCTACTTTCCCAATGACGCCGGAATCAACCCATTTTTTGACTAAATCAAGCAGTGGATTTGATCCACCCTGATTTCCCATCTGGGTAACAATTTTATTGTTACGCGCAAACTCAGTCATAATTCTTGTTTCCCTAATATTATGAGCCATAGGTTTTTGCACATAAACATGTTTACCTCTTTGCATGGCATACATGGCCGCTGGCCCATGAGAATGATCAGGTGTAGAAATGGTTACAGCGTCAATATCTTTCATCTCATCGAGCATAACCCGATAATCTTTGTATAATTTGGCATCTGGAAAGTTAGCAACAGATTTTTTTGCACTACCCGAAAAATCTACGTCACATAAGGCGGCAATTCTTTCTCTACCTTTTACCGAGGCATTGAAAATATCACTGGAGCCTTTTCCTCCTGCGCCAATGGCGGCAATGTTTAATCGGTCACTGGGTGCTGTGTAACCCGTTCCACCCAAAACATATCTGGGAACAATAAAAAAAGAGGAAGCTACCACTCCTTTTTTTAAAAAGGACCGGCGGGACTCTTCTGCCTTTTTGCTTTTTCGCATTTTAACTTAGGTTTTTGATGTTTACAGAATTATATTTGGCTATCTGTAAATAGCTTATCTAAAGTAATAACTTTTACTTAAGTTCCCAAAGGTATGACCTCCTTTATTTGTAATTTGTTTTTAGTATTTCATAGACCTTGCCTGGTGCGCCCTCTAATATGGTATCTTTTAGAAACTTCATGCCTACCTTTTCCATTATCCTTATTGACCCAATATTTTCAGTATAAGCTTCTGCATATATTCGCTGTAAATGAAGTCTGGTAAAGCCATCTGTTATACAAATGCTGGCCGCTTCAGTACCATATCCTTTTCCCCAATATACTTTTTTAAATCGATAACCAAGATCCGTTTCCCCGGTATCTTCATGATATTTAAGTCCACACCAACCAATAAAAGTATTGTTTTCACGAAGAAATACGCCATATCGGCCTCTTTTCCATTTTTCAAAATGATTATAATTTGAAATAAATTCCCTCGCTTCTGCTATGCTGCCAAAGGGTTGATCCCCGGTATATTTCATGACATCAGGATCACCGTTTAATTCAAATATATCCTTTGCATTGTCTAATGAAAAAGGTCTTAATATTAATCGTTCCGTTAGTAAAGGCTCCATTAATTTCTGGTTATAACCATGCCTGGATATTGATGTGTAGAATTACCGTCTTTATAAACGGAAATACCATTTACCCAAACTTGTAATATACCTTCACTCAGCGCTTGAGGTTGAGTAATGGTTGCTTTATCTTGAATAATGGCAGGGTTAAAAAGAACCATATCAGCAAAATTTCCCGATGTTAGTATGCCTCGATCTGTTAATCCCAGGTTTTCAGCACAAAGACCTGTCATTTTGTAAATGGCTGTTGGTAAAGTGAGTAAAGGCTGATTTCTTACATAATTTGAAATTATTCTGGGAAATGCTCCTCTTCCACGCGGGTGACCAGTAAATCCTCCATCAGAGCAGACATTGGTAAATGGCCAGGATAAAAAGGTTTTCAGATCCTCTTCTGACATCGCCTTACCCATTATTCCTTCAATGGAGCCGGAATAATCGGGATTATTTTCCTCAAAAAGGGAGGCATCCGCTACCAATCGTTGTAAGGTTTCAGCATCCGTTGATTTTCTTATTTCAGCAATTTGGGAAATCGTTTTTCCGACATAATCCTTATTAGGAGCAAAGCGTAATAAGATACTTTCGCTGGGATCAAATAATTGATTAACAGCAAATTCAGCCGCGGCAGGATTATCATAATCTCTATTTGGAAATAATACTCTTATGGTCGATTGCCAATAGGTATAAGGATAAATATCTGCACTGATTTTGACTCCCTTTTGCCTTGCTGATTGCAGTTGCTGGATAATCTGAGGGGCATTTCCCCACTTACTTTTCTGTGCAATTTTTATATGTGAAATTTGAACTGGCAGATTAACCTGGGCTCCAATTTGTATAATTTCATCTATCGCATTCTCAATTTGAATATCCTCGCTTCTTATATGGCTCATATATCGGGCTTTATATTTTGCCGCTATCTGAGCTAATGAAATAACCTCATTTTTATTTGAGAAAAAGCCTTCCTCGTATTCCAGACCGGTGGAAATACCAAAGGAGCCTTTTTTTAGTTCATTTTCCAGATCCAGTTTCATACTTTCTACCTCTCTATCAGAGGCAGTTCTAAATAATCCCCTTAATCCCATTTGTTTGATTCTCAAGCTGGCATGTCCGGTGTAACTAAGTAAATTAATGGCAGGTTTATGCTGTGCATATCTGTTTTTTAGAGAATCCATTGGTTGGCTAAAGCCATCTTGTCCAATACAAATGGTAGTTATACCCTGACTTAAAACAGGTAGGGCTTCCAGATTTTCTTCTAATCCACCCTCATGATGACTATGAGTATCAATAAAACCAGGTGCTAAAATGTTGTTTTGCCCGTCTATGACTTCTTCCCCGATGTATGGATTCAATAGACCCATTTCTACTATTTTATTTCCTTTAATCCTGAGAGAACCCTTTCTTTCGGGTAGGCCTGTACCATCAATAATACGCACATTGGTTATCAATGTGCTTTTTTGAAATTCAACCGTTTTATGGTTAAACCATTGTTGAATAGCTCTGGATGCGGAAGGATTTGAATTATTCGTTAATAAAATGATGGTTTCCTTCGATTTCAAATTGGTCGCCATATAATTGTAAAATCCAACCCATGATCCAGTGTGGGAGTATTGTATATTTAGGGTATCTATCTGAAAACCAAATCCATAATTTGATAATTTTCCATTATTTAAAACAGTAGGTTGGAAGGCTTCCTCCAGGGTATTTTTAGCTTTTAAGAATTCCCTTTTCCAGGTCTCTGTCCATTTTAATAAATCGTTTGCGGAAGAATATAAATTTCCGTCACCAAACACACCGTCTATCCGATACAAATCATTTTGCACTAATTTTCCATTTTCCTCTTTAAATCCTTTCACCCTGTTTGGAAAGGAGTGATAAGTATTAATGGTATGAATTTTTGTATTTGTCAGGTTCAAGGGTTGAATTAAAAATTGATCCATTATTTCATTGATTGGCTTTGCAGTTATTTTTTCCAAAACCAGGGTCATAATGATATAACCGGTGTTACAATATTGGAATTTTGATCCTGGTGGGAATAATAAGGCAGGCTTTTGATTGACTAAAAATGCCAGCACCTCGTTGTTTTTAATGGTATCTAAAGGTCCGGTTTGATTTTCTGCCCAATAAAAATATTCTTGAAGACCAGACGTATGATATAGCAGATGTTTTATTTTTATGTTTGCATAAGGAAATGAAAGGAGGTGTTTCTGTATAGGATCATCAAGGCTAAAGGGATATTTTTCTTTTACTTTTAATGTTAACAGGCCAATGAATTGTTTGGTTAACGAGGCCAGATTAAAACTGGAGGAATTGTCTATAGGCGTTTTATCAGATAAACTAAGATTCCCAAATGATTTTTCATACTGTATTTTTCCATTTACTGC
>JAFMBH010000112.1 GCA_017858735.1 Bacteroidota bacterium | reverse complement strand
GGATGTTTTAAAATAGCCTCAAGGTGGTAGTCAAAGTGGGATTCATTATATTGGGTTAATTTACCCAGTTCATCAATATTTGCATAGTCTATAATTTCTGGACGGGCCGAAATATCCAATAATGTTTCTCCATCTTTTGCGGATATAAATTCCCCCTTGTCATTTAAAAATTTTAGCGCATTCCATTCCCGCGGATTGTGGCTGGCGGTTATAACGATACCTCCAGCTGCATTTTCTTTGGTTACCCACATTTCAACCGTAGGCGTAGTGGATAATCCAAGGTCAACGACATTAAATCCCATGGAAAGCAGCGTATTATTTACTAATCCAGCTACCATAGAACCTGAAATTCTGGCATCCCGACCTATAACTACTTTACGTATATCATTTTTTTGCTTTAGCCAGTGCGCGAAAGCAGCGGTCATAACGACAATGTCAATGGCAGTTAAGTTTTCACCAGGTCGCCCACCAATGGTTCCCCTCGTTCCGGAAATAGATTTTATTAAAGTCACCTTTTTTGATTTTGTAGCAAATATACAAAATAGCAAGCATCTCTTATCTTTGTAAAAAAAGACTTTGGAGAAATACCTGGGAATCGATAAAATGATATTCCTTTTTATTCAGGAATATTTGCGTAATCCATTGCTGGACATGGTGTTGCCTCTATTGAGAAATAAATTTTTATGGATACCTCTGTATATTATTATACTTTTATATAGTTATCAGTGGGGTAAGAAAGTTTTTTTCAAATATCTATTGTTTTTGATAGGCCTCGTTTCAGTATCAGATATGGTAAGTAGCCGGTTGTTAAAACCCTTATTTAACAGATTAAGACCTTGCAATGATTTTCAACTGAACACCTTGTTTGACCCTTTAGTGTCTTGTGGAAGTGGTTTATCTTTTCCCTCAAGTCATGCAGTAAATCATTTTGCCTTAGCTGCTTTTTTTTATTATACTGCCCACTTTATACCATTTAAATGGCGCTTTTTATGGTATGTTTGGGCGTTTTCTATTTGTTTTGCCCAGGTTTATGTGGGTGTTCATTATCCATTAGATGTTTTAATTGGTGGATTAATAGGATTTTATTTTGGCAACATTGTTGCAAAAACGTATCTTCGCGTTCTAAATAAAGAAAAAGAAGTAAAAGGTTAAAAATGGGTCAATCTTGGATAATTTATGTTGGGCTGATAATGGTAGTGTGGTTAGGGGCTATTTTACCTTTTATTTTAAGGAGAGGGGAGTTGTTTCTCTCGAGAATTCTTCTATTTAGTGGTGCCTATTTGCTGGGCATTGCTATTATTGTTTTTGTTCCTGATATTATTAGGATAAGCCCCGAAAAAAGTCCCTGGATACTCATAGGTTTTTTTATCCAGCTGATTATTCAAAAAATTTCTGGTGGCAGTGAGCATGGACACATTCATACTAACACTTCTCTGAATAAGCAAACGGCTTTACAAGTTTTTGTCGGACTAAGTTTTCATGCCTTGATGGACGGGGCTTCCGTTGGTAGTTATAGTGAATGGTCTCATTTACATCACGAAACGGGTGGACACGAGCATGGTTTTGTTTACGGTATCCTAATGCATAAGATAGGGGAGGGATTTGCCCTTGCCTCATTATTTATGTTGACAAAAACGAAATCGATTCATGCGGCAATAATCATCCTTATTTTTTCTTTGATGGCACCATTTTCAGCCTGGATAGTTTCATTATTGCATTTAACTTCAACCATTATCACTATATTAATGGCGATGGTTGCGGGATCATTTTTACATATATCTGCGAGCATATTACTGGAAAGCTGGCACAAGAAAAGTGAGAAAGATACAGATCGTTACAAATGGGTGGTTATTTTATCAGGATTTACCTTGGCCATATTAAGTTCCTGGCATTAAAAAAGCCATCATCGGGAATCCCAATGATGGCTTAATATGAATTATCTTAAAAACGATTACATCATTCCTGGCATTCCACCTCCATGAGGCATAGACGGAGCAGATGATTCTTTTGAAGGTTTCTCGCTAATTACACATTCTGTAGTTAACACCATACCAGCAATCGACGAAGCATTTTCCAATGCGATACGAGTAACTTTAGTTGGGTCGATAACACCAGCGATTTTTAAATCTTCAAATTTGTCTGTACGCGCATTGTATCCCATATCTCCTTTAGAGTTTAAAACTCTTTGAAGAACCACGGAACCTTCAACCCCTGCATTTTCAGCAATGGTACGAAGAGGAGCTTCCAACGCCTTACGAACGATATTAACACCGATATTTTCGTCTTCGTTAACCCCTTTGAAGTTTCTTAGCGCAGCAATAGCGCGCACTAAAGCAACGCCACCACCTGCTACGATACCTTCTTCAACAGCGGCACGAGTAGCACTTAATGCATCGTCAACACGGTCTTTCTTTTCTTTCATTTCCACTTCTGTTGGAGCACCAACATAAAGAACGGCTACACCACCAGCTAATTTAGCTAAACGCTCTTGTAACTTCTCACGATCATAATCGCTGGTAGAAGCTTCAATCTGCTGCTTTAATTGTTGGATACGCGCTTTAATCTGAGATTCTTCGCCTCCACCGTTAACGATAGTTGTATTATCTTTATCGATTGAAATTTTCTCAGCATTACCAAGGTGCTCTAACGTAGTATTTTCTAATTTATAGCCTTGCTCTTCGGAGATAACAGTACCACCTGTTAAGATAGCGATATCTTCAAGCATCGCTTTACGACGATCACCAAAACCTGGGGCTTTAACGGCTACTACCTTAAGGCTTGCACGTAAGCGATTTACTACTAAAACGCCTAATGCCTGACTTTCAATATCTTCAGCTATGATTAACAATGGTCTTCCCATGCCTACAACTTTCTCTAAAATAGGGATAATATCCGCCATGTTAGAGATTTTTTTATCGTAGATAAGGATAAACGCATTATCATATTCACTTACCATGTTTTCTGTATCCGTTACGAAATAAGGAGAAAGATATCCTCTGTCGAACTGCATACCTAAAACTTCTTCCATGTAAGTTTCAGTACCTTTTGACTCTTCAACGGTAATAACACCGTCTTTAGAAACGCGTTTCATTGCCTCTGCGATAAGTTCACCAATCGCTTCGTCATTATTCGCTGAAATACCTGCAACCTGTTTGATACGATTGAAATCAGAGCCAATATTTTCTGACTGAGATTTCAAGAAAAGGATAACCTCTTTAACTGCCTTATCAATACCACGCTTTAAATCCATTGGATTTGCACCAGCGGTAACGTTTTTAAGACCAGCGTTTATAATAGCCTGAGCCAAAGCAGTAGCGGTTGTTGTTCCATCACCAGCAATATCAGCTGTTTTGGAAGCTACTTCTTTAACCATTTGAGCACCCATATTTTCGATAGGATCCTCCAGTTCAATTTCTTTAGCAACGGTAACACCATCTTTAGTAATTTGAGGAGCACCAAAACTTTTTTGGATAACCACATTACGACCTTTTGGTCCAAGGGTTACTTTCACGGCATTGGCCATGGCATCGACACCTGCGCGTAATTTTTCCCGGGCGTCTCTATTAAAACTAATTTCTTTAGCCATCTTTCGATTTCTCTTTAAGGTTTGAAATGAAAATAATTACAGAATGACCAAAATGTCATCTTCGCGCATGATTAAATAATCATACCCTTCGAAATTCAATTCCTGACCAGCATATTTACCATATAAAACGGTGTCGCCTACCTGAACTGTCATTAGGTTACCGTCTTTTCCTGGTCCTACTGCTACTACTTCACCTCTTTGAGGTTTTTCTTTAGCGGTATCAGGGATAATAATTCCTCCCTTCGTCTTTTCTTCCGCAGGAGCAGGCTTTACTACAACACGATCGTTGATTGGCCTCATATCTCTTTATTTTATTAGGTGGTTAAAAAATATTTAATGATGCTCTATCACTTTATGTGCCAATCTTCAATATCTGCCAAAATTTCATGTTTAATCCCTTTTATGTCAGATTTTAAGAACAAAAAGGCAGATAACACTTATTTTTCACCTCTTTTTGACTCAAAATTACGTTCTCCAGCCCTTATTGAGAGATTTAGATGATTCTCCTGAGGTGGAATCGGACAGTTGAATCCTTCATTATAGGCACAATAGGGATTATACGCTTTATTAAAATTTAAAATGATCTTCCCGTCCTTAACAGTACTTATCCTAACATCCATATACCTGCCCCCTCCATAACTTTCCGCACCGTTGGTGTCATCTTTAAAGGGTAAAAACAGGTAATCTTTATATTGGGGTTGCCGTATTAATGTCATGTTTTGATATAGAAATACGGTTATTTTTTTCTGTCCATGGGTAAAGGTTGCCGTGGCAAATTTTCTATAATCACGGGTAACACCACTGTAGGTAGGCATTTGAAATACAGGTTCCTTTTCTAAGGGAACATATTCTGCTTCTACCTGCCAGTTTTTTTTATATGAAAAATATTTTATAAGATCTTTTTCCTCAGGGGTAATGGGTTTTCTGACATCTGACAGTATTTCGTCCAAATGTGTTTTTCTGTAAGCAATAACTTCCTTTTTTGATTGGGAAATCAAGGGAGACGTAATTTGCCAAAGCATTAAAACGCTCAGAAGGGTTCGAATTGTAAAAGCGTTTTTCATATATTTTATTTATTGAGCTACTAAAACAAGTTTATTTTCACGATCGTTAATTTCCATTCGGGTAATTTTTTTTAATGGAAAATTAGATATATCAACCAAAAGTTCCCAATTCGCATTTTTGTCAGGGTGAAATTGATAAATTTTAGCTCCTTCTGCCATGATTAAGGTACCGTCTTTTAAAATGCCAAAATCTTCCTGTTGGTTTAACGGCATAATAATAGGAATTTTTGGGCTTTCACTGGAGTAAATAGCTTTTGTTCGGTAAATGAAGGATGGTTCCCCTGGTTTAGCCTTCTGAATATAGTAAAGTTCCCCATTTTCAGTGACCCGGAAACATCTGCCTGGGGAGGAGGTTATCATTACGGAAGCGCTTTCATCTAAACGGCGATACCACAGGGTTTGTGGATTTCCAAGTTCAAAAGTAATTACCCCTTGATCGGAAACCCATCTAAAATAACCAATATTCGTTTGATTTGCTAAAATAGGTTTTCCTTGATTTTTTCCGTTTAATGGCAGTGACCATATCCTCTGAAGCGTGTCCTTTGGCCAGAACTCCATTCTTAAAACGCCAATGTCCCTTTTATTAGGCATGGTTATGGCAGAATATTCACCTTCCTTTGTATCTGTGAAGCGCACTAACTTACCGCTGGAAGTGTTCAGTTTGTAAATGTCAGGATGAGAGGCGCCTTTGGCGGCACTGCTGTAAAATAAAATACTATCTCCCGCTAAATGGGGGTGATTGTTATAACCCTGTGTATTCAGTGAGGTTAAAAGGGTAAGATGCTGAAGCTTGATGTTTCCCTGAGCATCTTTTTTTATTTCTAATTGGAAAATATTACTTTCGGGTAGTTGAGCCACTAAGGTGACCTTTATCAAAAACAGGTAAATACACAGAGTAAATATTCTCATATAATCGAGGTTATAAGGATTAAAAATTGATATTAATGCAATAATATAGCCATTAGCTTAAATTGTTGATTATTTTTCCTTACTTTTTTTGGAATATTATTGAATTATCCTATTTTTACAATATTAAAACATGTAGCAATGAATTTTTCTGTAGTATTTTATTTTAGCGGTTTCTATTTTTACGTTTTGTCGTAAAGGGACGCTATGATTGCTACAAAATTATTTCTGCAAAATAGAGTCCCGGTATCGGGACTTTTTTTTTGGTTAAAAATGAATTATGATCGCTCAAAAGTTACTTGAAAAGAAGTTAATAAATACACAATCGCTGGGTGTTGCCATACAAGGGGTGCCGGGTGCTTTTCATGACATTGCTGCAAGACATTGTTTTGAAGGTCAGTCTATTGAAATTATTCCCGCCATAACTTTCGACCAATTAGTGGAGCGTGCTCAAAGTGATACCAGGGTGGATGTTGCGCTTATGGCTATTGAAAATTCTATTGCAGGAACTTTGTTACCTAACTACAAAAGGGTTCATGATTCTTCTCTTTCTATTGTGGGAGAGGTGTATTTAAGGATTGTTCAGAATTTAATGGCTTTACCAGGTCAGTCAATAGCCGATTTGAAAGAGGTTCATTCTCATCCCATTGCCATTGAACAATGTCGCGAGTTTTTCAGAAATTTTCCCTCCATTAAACTTATCGAAAGTGAAGATACTGCCCTTTCAGCAAAGTATATTAGAGACGGACAATGGAAGGGTATAGGTGCTATTGCCAGTAGTTTAGCTGCAAAAATGTACGATTTAAATATCCTTGCGCCAAGTATTGAAACGAATAAAGCCAATCATACCAGATTCTGGGTTTTACAACCTCAGAAAATGGCCATCATCGATGATCTGGCCAATAAAGTTTCCATAACATTTTCAGTGGATCATACTGTTGGCAGCCTGTATAAAGTATTAGCTGTCTTAGCTGCCTACAATATAAATGTCTCTAAAATTCAATCTACCCCCATTTTAGGTAAGCCATGGGAATATCAGTTTTATCTGGATTTTATTTCAGAGGGATCAGTTCCCATTCAATCTGCCATAGATGCTATAAAACCATTGGCAAATAATATGCAGATACTAGGGATTTATAATCAAGGTAAACATTTTGAGGAATGAAAAGCGAGCCCATCATTTTGCCCGCCTCCAGAATGGGGCAAGTAGAGGAATACTACTTTTCGAGAAAATTAAAGGAAATTGCTTCATTACGCGCCGAGGGTAAAAAAGTTATCAATCTGGGCATTGGAAGCCCTGACCAGGCGCCCGATGAGGAAGTTATTCAAACTTTAATCAGGGAAAGTAGTAAAAAGGAGGTGCATGGTTATCAATCTTATTTAGGTTTACCAGAACTTCGGCAAGCTTTTTCAATGTGGTATAAAAATTATTTTAAGGTTGATCTTAATCCCAATAATGAAATTCTGCCACTGATTGGTTCCAAAGAGGGGATTATGCATATTTCTATGACTTATCTCGAGCCGGGTGATGAAGTCCTTGTGCCCAATCCTGGCTACCCAGCTTATTCTGCAGTAGCTCAGTTGACGGGGGCAAACCTGCGCTATTATGCCTTGGAAGAGTCAAAAAACTGGCAGGCAGATCTGGATCTTCTCGAAAAAACGGACCTTTCTAAGGTCAAATTAATGTGGCTTAATTATCCTAATATGCCCACAGGCGCTCCCGCAGATATGGATTATTTTACAGCGCTGGTTCAGTTTGCCAAACAATACCATATTTTATTGGTGAACGATAATCCATATACCTTTGTGTTAAATCCCGAAAAACACAGTCTGTTATCTGTTCCCGGTGCTATGGATGTTGCCCTGGAGTTAAATTCTTTAAGTAAAGCACATAATCTGGCAGGATGGAGGATAGGTATGTTAGCAGGTAGAGCTGATTATTTGGCTGAAATATTACGATTTAAAAGTAATATGGATTCTGGCATGTTTTATGGGGTTCAAAAAGCGGCTATCACCGCGCTGGAACTAACCGATGTATGGTATGAAAATCTGAATAAGGTTTATTTTGAAAGAAGGAGGGTGGCTAAAAAGGTGATGGATTTATTGGGCTGTGTCTATGCAAATAATCAGGTAGGCATGTTTTTATGGGCAAAAATTCCGGATACATTTGAAAATGCCTATCAATTGGCCGATAGACTGCTCTATGAGACCAATTTATTTATTACGCCAGGTGGTATTTTTGGTAGCGGCGGCGATCAATATCTTAGAATTTCTCTTTGCAGTCCCGTAACTGATTTTGAAGAGGCTTTGGAAAGAATTCATTTATCTGAACTAAAAGTTTAATAATGATTGTAGCCATTATTGGATTAGGCTTAATTGGTGGGTCTTTAGGAATTTCCCTTAAAAACAGAGCGGGAATAAATCATATATTGGGTATTGACAGTCACTCTGACAATGCTGCTAAAGCTTTAAAACTTGGTTTGGCCGATGAGATAGTAACCTTAGCAGAGGCGGTTAAAAGAGCGGATCTTTTTATCGTTTCTACCCCAATGGATAGTATGGTAAGAATTATCCCCGAACTACTTTCAAGTATTACCGATTTTCAAATAGTAATGGACGTAGGTTCCACTAAAATGCAATTATCAGAGGCTGTTCGCTTGCACCCGAGAAGGAATCGTTATGTTGCTGCTCACCCAATGGCAGGCACTGAATTTTCAGGACCGGAGGCAGCTATTCCTCATTTGTTTGAAGGCAAATACACCGTTCTCTGCGATGTTGAACTTAGTGCGCCCGATGCACTTGAAGCGGTTCGGAACATTTTTTCTGTATTGAATATGAAAGTGTTAGAATTAGATTCGAAATCGCACGATGTCCACACCGCTTATGTTTCGCACATTTCGCATATTAGCTCATTCGCATTAGCTTTAACGGTGCTCGCAAAGGAAAAAGATGAAAATAGAATATTTGAATTAGCAGGTTCAGGATTCAGCAGTACGGTACGTCTGGCTAAATCTTCTCCGGATACCTGGATACCCATTTTCAAACAAAACAGGGATAATGTTCTCGATGTTTTGGATGAACACATTAACCAATTATCGCAATTTCGAAGTTTACTTATAAAAAACGATTTTGATACATTTCACACACTTATCGAGGAAGCAAATGCTATAAAACGCATTATTTCCTGACTAATTTAAAGGAATATTCATGGAAATGACATTTAGCCCCGTTTTGGCACGTACGGAAAAACGTCCAATTATTATTGCCGGCCCTTGTAGTGCTGAATCAGAAGAACAAGTACTTCAGGCGGCACGCGGTTTAGCTGCTCTCGGTAAAGTGGATCTTTTTAGAGCAGGAATATGGAAACCAAGAACCCGTCCCGGTGAATTTGAAGGGGTAGGAGCCATTGGTTTGCCCTGGCTTAAAAAGGTGAAAGCTGAAACTGGTTTGCCTGTTACAACGGAAGTAGCCAATACCCAGCACGTTTTTGAAGCCCTGAAAGCTGGCGTCGATGTACTTTGGATAGGTGCCCGTACAACGGTAAATCCTTTCTCCGTGCAGGAAGTGGCCGATGCCTTGAAAGGAGTGGATATTCCTGTGTTGATTAAAAATCCGGTGAACCCTGATCTGAAATTATGGATCGGTGCTATCGAGAGGGTTTATAATGCAGGTATCAGAAGAATTGCCGCTATTCAAAGGGGATTCTCTCATCATGGAGAATCAAACTATAGAAATATTCCCCGCTGGCAAATTGCCATTGAATTAAAAAGATTATTTCCAGATTTAGAAATTATTGTGGATAATAGTCATATATGTGGACGCAGAGATACTTTATTAGCGGTAGCTCAAAAGGGATTTGACCTTAATTTTGACGGCCTTATGACCGAAGTTCATCCCCGTCCCGATGAGGCCTGGAGTGACGCAGCGCAGCAAATTACCCCGGAGGTGTATGGTGCAGAGCTTTATAATAAGTTAAAGTTCAGGCTCGCTACCACAGATAATCAGGAATTTCACAATAACATTGATCATTTAAGACATGAAATTGATGAAATTGACGATGAATTAATGAATTTATATGCCAGAAGAATGAAATTGGCCGAAGGTATTGGTAAATTTAAAAAAGACAATAATATTGCCATTCTTCAAACAAACCGTTGGAACGAAATTTTGGAAAGAGGTCTTTCCTTAGGTACTAAAAAAGGTTTGAGCGAGGAGTTTGTAGAAACAACGCTAAAAGCGATCCATCAGGAATCGATAAATCACCAGGAAAAGGTGATGCAGGGAAATTAAGCATTTCAAATCAAGAGGCTGTCTAAA
>JAFMBH010000035.1 GCA_017858735.1 Bacteroidota bacterium | reverse complement strand
GAGACGAAACTATCAGATAGAACGAGAAACCAACACGGTCTGCAAAAAATTACCCTTGGTACGAAATATCAGAATGAATAACTTATGAATAACGAAATTATATTGTATCGCCCAAACGAACTTGCTGAGCATATAGAGGTTAGAAGACGAAACCGTTTGGCTAAATAGACAACAATTATCTATATTGTTTGGCAGGGATGTTAAGACTATTGGCAAACACATTAATAATGTATTTGAGGATGGAGAATTACAAAAAAGTTCAACTGTCGCAAATTTTGCGACAGTTCAAAATGAAGGTGGAAGAACAATAGAACGTCAGATAGAATACTACAATCTTGATGTTATTATTTCGGTTGGCTATCGTGTTAAGTCAAAACAGGGTACGCAATTCAGAATATGGGCAACAAATGTTTTAAGAGATTATTTGCTGAAAGGTTATGCTTTAAACCAGCGTATGAACAGAATTGAAAATAATATGGATCATTTGATCAAAAAAGTAGATACTATTTCTTTACATATTAGTTCTCATTTAATTCCTAACCAAGGCGTATTCTTTGAAGGACAAGTATTTGATGCTTACGAACTGGCTTCCAGAATCATTCGCTCGGCCAAAAGCCATATTATATTAATTGACAATTATATAGACGAAAGCACGCTTACGCATTTAACAAAAAAAACAAAAGAAGTAAAGTTGCTTTTATTAACCAAAACCATTTCAGATCAGTCTGCATTAGACGTAAAAAAAGCTAACGAACAATTTGGCCATATTGAAATTAAATCTTTTGACAAAAGCCACGATCGCTTTTTGATTATTGACAACTCGGAGATATATCATCTGGGTGCATCCCTAAAAGATTTGGATAAAAAATGGTTTGCATTTTCTAAAATGGATAAAAGTTCGGTGGCTAGCATTTTAATGTATGTTCCTATTTCCATAAAATAGGATCTTTCATAAAAAAAAGTTTACAGATTTAATAATTATTTGAAGATAGTCCTGATATAAATGTACACTTTAACACTCTACCGTTTGGTCAATCCGTCTCATCAGGTTTCTAAATAAATTTACCCCTAACGCCTGGTTTTGAATCACGAATTTTAAAGATTACTGGATTTCACGGATTTTCATGACTGACCCCCTGGGGTCACATGTCTATAGATCATTAGGCCCCTGGCGGTACCATTTCCCAAACATGTTGACAAGATATGAAAGTACGGAATCCTAAAGGGGCATAGTCCCGCCATCTTCGTAACAAAAAATAAGGCTATCCGAAGATAGCCTTTCTAAAAATGTACCCGGAGCGGGAATCGAACCCGCACGGCCGTTATGGCCACAGGATTTTAAGTCCTGCGTGTCTACCTATTCCACCATCCGGGCAGAAGAAAATACAGAGCGGATGACAAGATTCGAACCTGCGACCTCAACCTTGGCAAGGTTGCGCTCTACCAACTGAGCTACATCCGCGATTTAATTAGAATGCTTTTACTCTAAGGAAGTGCAAATATAATACAATTTTTGACCGATGATAATTTTCTACAAAAAATTATTGCAAATTTTCTGTGTTTCTCCTCGCATAATAATAGGCCTCCAATTGTGACCGAATACTTAAATCACTCTCCGTTTTTCTGTATTCATTCAAAAAGTTAATGTCTATGATCCTAGCTTTTACATTGTCATTTAGTTGTATTCTTAAGTAATTAACTATTTCCTTCTTTAAAGTTTCATTATATACAGGTATGGCCGTTTCAATTCTATGGCTTAAATTGCGAAGCATCCAGTCTGCAGACGATAAATATACCGCTTCCTTACCTCCCTGATGAAAAACAAATACCCGCGCATGTTCCAGAAATCTATCTACTATACTTATCGCTTCTATATTTTGACTCAAGCCAGGAACACCAGGTACTAAACAACAAATACCCCGGACGATTAACTTTATCTTTACACCGCACTGCGAAGCCTGGTATAATTTGGTGATCATAGCAAGGTCTTGTATGCTGTTTACTTTGAGTATTATTTGTGCCTCTTCTCCTCTCATCGCTGCGTCAATCTCCGCATCGATAAATTGCTCTAACTTTTCTCTGAGATTAAATTTGCCAACTAAAATATGATGGAAGTCCTGTTGTGGTAGTTTAGCCGTTTCTAAATAAGAGAATATTCTGGCTAATTCTTTAGTTAATCTTTCATCGGCAGTAAATAATCCAAAATCACTGTAGGTGCGGGCAGTTTCTTCATGGAAATTTCCCGTGGCTGTGTAAGCATACAATTTAGCCGTTTCTCCCTCCTGTCTTCTGACTAGGGCAATTTTAGCATGTACTTTAAGTCCCGGAAAGCTGTAATGTACCGTAACTCCTTCCTTTTCCAGCTTTTCTCCCCAGTTCAAATTAGCCTCTTCGTCAAATCTTGCCTTTACTTCAATAAAAACAGAAACTTGCTTACCCGCCGATACCGCAGCCGTTAAGGCTTGCATTATTCGCGAATTTTTGGCAACGCGATAGTGGGTGATTTTTATATGTGTTACCGCAGGGTCAACCGCAGCAGCTTCAAAAAAATGAATGACCGATTCATAAGACTGATAGGGATAATGTAATAAATGATCTCTCGTTCTTATGGTTTCAAATATGTTGACGCTTTTTTCTATCAGTGGATAGGCCAGGGGGGGCAAAGCGTTATTCTTCAAATGGACTAATCCGAAATCAGGAAATTTGAAAAAATCAAAATTATTATGGTATCTCCCTTCTCTTAAGGTGTCATTTTTCTCCAGGGCAAATACCTTACATAAAAATTCAAACATTTGTGGAGGCATCTCTCTATCGTAAACAAATCGAGCCGCTGGTCCAACCTGCCTTTTTGATAAACTCTCTTTTATTTTTTGAATTAAATCGCCCGAAAATTCATCATCTATATATAATTCCGCATCACGGGTCAATTTTACTGAAAAGGTGTCTATTATGGCGTACCCCGGGAACATCCAGGAAACGGAATGCCTCACTATGTCGTCCAGCATAATCATTTCGTGCTTTCCCGAGGAGGATGGTAACTCGATAAATCGGGGTAAATGATCCGATGGTATTTTAACTAAAGCATATTCATCGTCGGCATGTAAATCGTCAATAGGCTTCATTTGTAACGTTAAATATAAGGCAGCATTATTCAGGAAAGGTCTGACTTTTTCACCCACTAACAGCACCGGTTGAACAAAGGGAAGCATGTGGTCGTGAAAATAATGTTCTACAAATTCTCTCTGCTTGTTATTTAAATCTAATCGTCGTCGCAGATAAATATTGTGTTTTTTCAACTCTGGAACAATTCGATCTAAAAAAACACGGCTGAATTCCTCCTGTTGCAGATTTACTATGCGGCGGATTTCTTTGATGGTCATTTTGGGATCGTGTTCCAATTCTCTTTTTGCCTTTTTTCCCGCACGAACAAGATACCTGTGATAGGCCATTCGGACTTTAAAAAATTCGTCCAGATTTGAACTGTAAATGGCCAAAAATTTGATACGCTCAAACAAGGGAACAGATAAATCCATGGCCTCTTGTAAAACCCGATAATTAAAACTCAACCAACTTAGGTCTCTATGTATGAAAGGTATCCCAGATTCGGTTTCCAGTAATTCCTGAATTGGTTTGAATTGATGTGTATTCACCGCTGTATTTTTTGCTAATATAAACGTATGCGGTCTAAACTATGGTGCTTTTATGTTATTTTATCATTAAAATAATTTTAATTGCCCCGTTTCAGGATCTTCAGTATCTGACTTTAGCTCTCGCATATTTTGAAAATTCCCCGTGGCTATTTGAAGTCCCTTAATATACTCATACATAGGAAGAATAGCCTTCGCTTCCGGTTGATGAAGGAAAAAATATATTTCCTGAATGCCTGCATCCACCCATTCACTCAAGGTATTTACCCACTGTTTTAATCTTTCCCTATCGCTGGGATGTCCTAAATTTCCAACAAATCGAACAAATACAACGTCTGTAGTAGCGCCAATGGTCAACACATCTCTTCTTCCCGCAACGTCGGTCATGACCATCCCTTTTTTATGATGTATTAAAAGTTCGCTTAGTTTATCCTTTGCAGGGGGTAAATACCAGTCTTCATGGCGAAATTCAACGTGTAAAGCGATTTCTTTTGGCCAAGTCTGAAAAAATGTCTCTAAAATGTCCAGGTTATCAGGACTAAAATAGGGGGGGAGTTGAAGAAAACAGGGGCCTAGCTTTTCTTTTAAGCCTGAAATAGATTCACAAAATAATAATATATTGTCATTCCCATTGCCCAATCCTTTATGGTGGCTAATGGCTCTGGGTAACTTTGGGCAAAATTTGAAATCAGGCGCACTTTTATCATACCATCGTTCTATTTTTAAATGATCAGGTATCTGGTAATGCGTAGTATTTAATTCTATGGAGTCAAAAACCTTTGCATATTGGCTTAAATAATCAGCTGGTTTTGTTCCTTTAGGATAAATACTTCCCACCCATTCCTTTTCAGCCCATCCAGTGGTTCCAATATGAAAATGAATAGGTTTTGAATTTTTAACGACCCCTATATTTGGTTTTGGAGGTAAATTCCATAAAATATCAGACAGATTCTCTACTTTTCCAAATTCCATTGCATCGATTTTGTTTTTGCAAAATTAGTTTTGTTTTGGATTTATATGCTTTCCCTATTACCTTCGCAGAAAAATAGTTTTTAAATGATAAAAAGAAATAAATGGGTAGCAGGAAACTGGAAAATGAATCTGGATTATTCCTCCGCGCTCGAATTGACCAATAATCTGGTAGCCAATTTACCAGGGTTGAATGGTACGTCTGTTACTTTATGTGTGCCTGCCGTCTATTTGGATGCACTCAAACCTATTGTGAATAAAAATGGTTTGATTCAGCTGGCTGCTCAAAATTGCCATTCCGAGGATAAAGGTGCTTATACTGGTGAAATTTCTGCCGCTATGCTAAAAAGTATGGGTATCAAACAGGTGGTTCTCGGTCATTCTGAACGAAGAGAATACTTTAATGAATCTAATAAATTTTTGAGTGAAAAAGTTTCTAAGGTACTGAGTCATGGTTTAACGCCAATATTTTGTTGCGGTGAGCCACTGTCAGTCAGAGAGGAAAATAAACAAAATGAATTCGTTACTAATCAATTAGAAGAAAGTATTTTTCATCTAAGTGCGGAGGAAGTAGCGAAGGTGGTATTTGCCTACGAACCTATCTGGGCTATTGGAACAGGACGCACCGCAAGTGCTGAACAAGCTCAGGAAATGCATGAAGTTATTCGCCATTTCTTTGAACAAAAATATGGTGCTGCCGTCGCTGAAAAATTAATTATTCTTTACGGAGGCAGTGTAAATGCTTCTAATGCGGCTACTTTGTTTTCCATGCCCGATGTAGATGGTGGTCTGGTTGGAGGTGCAAGCCTGCAAGCCAATGATTTTCTTCAAATTATTTCAGCAGCCGCTAATAGTTGAATTAAATTACATGTAAATAATATTTAATGTAAATTATATTGAATAATAGCACTAAATAGTTTACAAATAAGTTATATTTGTGTAGGAAAACGAGAAAACTACATGAATACAATGGTCACAGATAGGTTCATCTTTTGTCATGATGAACTTAAACGGCTGAGAAAGGTACGTTCAAGCCGGCAATTTGCCCTGTCTTTGGACTACCTCCCTCAGTCTCTCAGCGAAATACTAAAGGGTAGAAGAGATGTTACCCTCGAACTCTTAAGAAAGGGGGTAGAAAAATACGAGATGAATCCGGTCTTTTTACTAACAGGAAAGGGTAGTCACTTTTCTCAACCAGAAGAATGGCTTTCTGCTAAAAATTCTGCCGATGCTTCAGGCAATTCCGATGTTATCTATTTTGTTCCTCAAATGTTAGGAAAAAAATATGCCGAGGAAAGAAGAAATAGTCAGTTCTTAGCTTCATTGGAATGTTTGAAACTTCCAGGTGCTCATTTGAAGGGGCTTAACCTTCGCGCTTTTGAAGTGCAAACGGATAGTGGCTATCCCGCTTTTTTACCAGGTGATGTCCTCATTGCTGAAAAATTAGATCCAGCGTCGGGCGTTAAAGCCATTTCAAAGGATAAATATTATGTGGTTGTTACTAAAATTAATATCCTGATTCATAAAATTGATCTAAATTCCCTTTCTAAAGGTGTCGTAAATCTTTATTTGGGCAATAAAGAGGAAAAGATTACTTCAATAAAGCTATCAGATATACTTGAATTTTGGGAGGTGAGGCTAAAAGTTACCAGGAATATCGAAAATGAAAATATGACGTTAAATGCTTTATTGTCAGAAATAAAGGATATAAGACAATTGCTTTTTAATTCGTCAAATGCTTTAGTGTAAAAGGATATGGCAAAAAAGGTATATGATAAGGTTTCGGTTCATCTTAGCTACTACGATTTTGAAGGTGGTTTTTGGGGAATGACCGATAAAAATGGGAATCAATGGCTACCGTTGAACCTTGACGATGCCTGGATCTCTCTGGGTAACATAGAAGTTGTGGTCTCTTTTGTCGTGGACGAAAATATTTTTTCCTTAGTAAATTGGGGCACTCCTGTAATGATTAGTGCTATTAAACACCCATAAATTTAACCTTTTCTTTATCTTGTAAAAATAAGTTTAACGCTATTTTGCTTGCAAGTAATGCGTCCTCCGCGTAGGTTTCATTGATTCGTTCCGGGGTGAAATATTTTTCGATAAAGTGGGTATCAAATTGACCTGAAATAAAGTTTGGGTGTTCGCAAACAAACTTTCCAAAGGGTAGAGTAGTCTCAATACCTGTTATATCAAATCGCTTAATTGCTTCCAAAAGATTTTTTATGGCAGCATTCCGGTTATCACCAAGGGCTATTAATTTGCCAATGAGAGGGTCATAAAAGATGGAAACCTCCATGCCAGCTATAAACGCATCATCGAGCCGCACGTTTTCCATCACCGGTGGTCGATAGGTTTTCAAGACACCTGTACAAGGTAAAAATTGATTAAACGGGTCTTCAGCACAAATACGCAATTCAACGGCATGCCCTTTTATAGATAAATCTTCTTGGATAAATGGCAGCTTTTCTCCCTCTGCCACAGCTATTTGTAAAGCCACCAAATCGAGACCGGTAATGAGTTCAGTCACCGGGTGTTCCACTTGTAAGCGGGTATTCATTTCTAAAAAATAAAACTGTAGATTTTCATCCACAATAAATTCTACGGTACCTGCGCCACGGTATTGGCAACTTTTTGCTACCTGCACCGCTGCATTTCCCATCTCTTCCCGTAATTTATCTGATAAAACTACGCTCGGTGCCTCCTCAATCAGTTTTTGATGCCTCCTTTGAATACTGCACTCTCTTTCAAAAAGGTGAACAACATTTCCATGATGATCAGCCATAATTTGAAATTCAATATGACGGGGAGAACTTACGTATTTTTCAACAAAAACGGCATCGTCACCAAAAGAAGCTAAAGCCTCACTTTGAGCTCTTTCCATCTGGCTTTCAAGCTCTTCCATATTCATAACCTTCCGCATTCCTTTGCCTCCACCGCCTGCAGCCGCTTTTATTAAAATGGGAAAACCAATATCAGCAGCAATGATTCTGGCCTGATCAATGGATGTTAAGGTATTCTTATTTCCAGGAACCAGCGGAACCCCCTGCTTTCTTACCGTCTCTCTGGCAGCAATTTTGTTTCCCATTAAATCGATACTTTCTGCCGTTGGTCCAATAAATATAATGCCTGCTTTCTCGACCTTAGAAGCAAAATCTGCATTTTCACTCAAAAATCCGTAACCAGGATGTATGCCATCCACGCCTGCCTTTAGGGCTGTTTCTATGATGATATCCCCCCTTAAATAGGAAGAAGATGAAGGAGCTGGTCCAATGCAATAGGCTTCATCGGCATATTTGACATGTAAACTGTTTATATCTGCTTCCGAGTAAACGGCCACTGCCTTTTTACCTAATTTTTTAATGGTTTTTATAATTCGAAGAGCAATTTCTCCCCGGTTGGCAACTAATATTTTTTCCATGATGACTACTTATGTGCTCAAATATAATTGATTTGACCACCACTTTTACTATTTTTAAGGTAATAATAGGGCAACCTTTAAATAGATTGTTTTGTTTTATCGAAAAATAAAGAACGGTGGAGTCAAAATGCATTGAACTGAAAATTGAAGGGATGGATTGTGCTCAATGTGCAGTGGGGATCACTCGTTTTCTTGAAAAAAAGGGCCTTGGAGAGGTGAATGTAGATTTTCAAACGGGTGAAGCTCAGTTTGTTATATCTAATGATTCCATGACAGTTGAAGAAGTCAAAAAGGGTATTAGCAAACTTGGATATACGGTAAGTAAAGCATCAGATAATTCATTAAAGGGTGCATCTCTTAAATTATGGATTAGTTTGGTTTTTACCTCCCCCTTATTGCTTTTTCATGTGCTTATGGCCTTTGGCATTCACTATCCATTTATGCATAATATTTGGATTTCCTTTATACTTGCCGCTCCAGCCATGTTCATCGGTATGGTTCACTTTGGAAATTCTGCCTACCAGTCACTGAAAATGGGTGTTCCAAATATGGATGTACTTATTTTTACGGGAGGAACCGCAGCTTTTATATATAGTGTAATCGGTCTTATCAAAATGGATGAGAACCTAAACTTTTTTGAAACGGCTGCAGGTATTTTTACGCTGGTTTTATTAGGAAATTGGCTGGAGAAAAAAGCGGTAAATCAAACTACGTCGGCTATAAAGTCTTTAGCTAATTTGCAAAAAGGGTCGGCAAGAAGACAGTTGCCCGATGGTCGTATTGAAGATGTGGAAGCCTCTGAGATTAAATTAAACGATGTATTACTGGTTTCTGCGGGCGAAATAGTACCGGCCGATATGATTATTACCTCCGAAGAGGTCCTTTTAGATGAATCGCTAATTACTGGTGAATCTATGCCTGTGCTTAAAAAATCAGGAGATTTAGCTATTGGAGGAACCAGGTTATTTGACGGAATTTTGGAGGGTAAGGTTAAGGCAAAAGGGAGAGATGCGGTGGTGGGTAATATGATTGCGCTGGTAAAAATGGCCAGAAATGACAAACCTGCTTTACAACGCTTTGCCGATAAAATGAGCGCTATTTTTGTGCCCGTTGTCTTACTTCTATCCTTAGCTACCTTTTTAGTAGCTGCCTTTCTATTTGATATTTCTTATCAGGATGCCCTGCTAAGGTCCATTGCAGTACTTGTTATTTCCTGCCCATGTGCATTAGGTCTCGCTACACCCACGGCCGTAATGGTTGGGGTAGGTCGTTTGGCAAAAAGTGGGGTAATTATAAAGGGGGGGGCTACCCTGGAGGCTTTGGGTAACCTGAAAACCATGGTTTTTGATAAAACGGGTACCTTGACAACCGGTGAATTTACTATTTCTGAACCGCTTACTACCCAGCCCGAGGATGCCGCTTATGTGAAAGCGCTTTGCTATCATTTGGAAAAAATTTCTGCTCATCCTATTGCCAAATCCATTCTCACTTCCTTTGAATCTTTCAATAATCCTGAGATACTACCTGTTTTTACCAAGGTTTGGGAAGATAAAGGCGTCGGAGTCAGTGGTATCGATGATAAGGGGAATGTATATTTCCTCGGAAATTGGCCGGTGGGTAAACCAAATAAACCCGATGCCGATCTCTTTTTACTCATAAATAATGAAGTAAGGGCCTTCTTTATCATTTCAGATAAGGTAAGAACGGAAGCCGCATCGGTAATTAGTGGTCTTAAAGCACGAAATATTTCAACCTTGATTCTCTCCGGAGATAATGAAAGTAAAACCAAAAAAGTCGCCAGCGAACTGGGTATCGATCACTATTACGCGAGTAAATTGCCCGCTGAAAAATTAGATATAATCTCCCGATATTCCAACGAAAATATTACCGCAATGATCGGCGACGGAGTAAATGATGCCCCTTCTCTTACTCGTGCCTCAGTAGGAATATCTATTAGTAATGCTTCTCAGATGGCCGTACAATCGGCTCAGGTGATTTTAATGAATGGTAACCTGAGTAAATTGCTGGAGGCCATTGATATTTCTAAACTGACGGTTAATACGCTAAAAAATAGTATATTCTGGGCATTTTCTTACAATATTGTTGCTATTCCTTTAGCGATGGGCGGTTTCCTTAACCCTACCTGGGGGGCACTATTCATGGCTTTTTCTGATCTTATCGTTATCGGAAATGCCCTGTTTCTTAATTACAGGAAACTTTTTTAAACCTCTACCTTCCTTTTATTGTTGCCTTATAAATTTAACCAATCAGTATGAGGTACCCAATAGTGAAGTTTTTACTTCCTTTTTCTCTTTTATTCTCTTCTTGCGAAGAACCTTTTATTCCAGAAAATTTACAGCAGGAACCACAAATGGTGGTTGAAGGGTTTATTGAGGCGGGTGATAATGCTAATCCTGCCTTCCTGGTGATTACCAAAACACTCCCTTTTTTATCAAGCATCTCTACAGAAACGCTGAATAATAATTATGTTTCAGGTGCTAAGGTAACACTGTCTGAAGGCGATCGGAAGATATCACTAACAGAGGTTTGCTTTAAAGATTTACCAGCTAACTTAAAAGCGCAGGCGGCAAAAATACTAGGATTCAATATTGATAATAACAATTTTATTCCCAATGTTTGCTTTTATGCCGACCTGGCTCAGGCTATGCCCGGTCAGGCGGGAAAAAAATATCAAATTGAGATACTTGCGGAAGGAAAGAAGATTACCGCTTCAACCACAATCCCTCTTCCCGTTCCGCTCGATTCTCTTCGGTTTGTTCCTAATCCAGGGGCTAATCAAGATTCATTTTTATTGCTTACCTCTAAATTAGCTGATCCAAAAACGCAGCAAAATTTTTATAGATACCAGGTAAGAATGGAAGATGGTCCGTTTATTACGCCGGGGGGCGGTTCCCTTTTTGATGATAGATTATTCAATGGACAAAATTTTAAACTAAATTTACCCCGACCTGGAGCCGATGGTGAATCATTTAATTTTACTACTTTTGGCCTTTATCCGGTAGGAAAGGAAACAACTATTCGGTGGGTAACTATGGATCAATCTTTATTCGATTTTTGGAATACTCTCGAGTTTAGCATTAATAACCAGGGGCCCTTTTCAACCTATACCCGGGTAAAGACCAATGTGTCAGGAGCGCTCGGTGTTTGGGGCGGTCTCTACGTAAAGAATTATACGCTCATTGTAAAAAAATAAAATAGTTCGTCTATGCAAAACCCTAAAGTTGCCCATACTAATGAAATAAGTATTAAAGTAGGCCTCGATGAAAATAAGGTGCCTATTGATATTTTATGGACTGCCGATAAAAATGATGGAACCGCTGAACATCAAACGTGTAAAGCTATTTTGTTATCATTGTTTGATGGCGTTCATCAGGAAACGCTTAAAATAGACCTTTGGACAAAAGATATGATGGTCAGTGAAATGGACCGATTTATGTTCCAGACCTTGAGGGCGCTTTCAGAAACCTATTTTAAAGCCTCGCAAAATGCTGCCCTCGCTAACGAAATGCAGCGTTTTGTTCAGTATTTTGGGGAAAAAACAGAGGTTATTTCCCCGGAAAAATAAAATATAATATGACTCTTTGTAAAAATTAGTTATATTTACGGTCCGGTGGGCGCACTTGGTGCTGCTCCTTCTAATCCCCCAGGGTGGAAACGCAGCAAGGGTACGAAGTTGAGCGCTCGTTGTGTTGCTCACCTTATTTTTTTCCTTCCTTCCCATTTCATTTTATTTATTTTTCTCATTTTTTTTATCATTATGGATAAAAAATTTAAATTATTGTCTTTCAATATGTTACATGATATGTAATCAAATTATTGAAATATTTTTTTAATATATTAATTATATATAAGGATAGATTACTATATTTGAACTGTTTATGATTAACGAGATACAAATATTCATTATTAATGCTCATTTTGTAACCAAAATAATAGCATTTTAATCCCGTTACAGTATTATTTTTATACTTATCATAACACATACATCGGAGAGAGGTTATCTAACATACCATTTAGCGGGACAAGGAGTCTGATTCTTGTCCCTTTTTTATGCCTTATCCTTCCTTCACCAGTCGTGCGAGCACCAAATCGATTAATTTTTCTATACTTTCGTTTGCCTTCTGACTAAAAATGTTCAGAGATCTGTTCGCAAGAATTACATTACAGCTTACAGCCTTATGGTTTAAAAGGGCACTCAATCCATAGATACCACTTGTTTCCATTTCGAAATTCGTAAGGCTCGTTTCCTCCCTTTTTTCGCTTGCTATCGTTTCCAATAGATTTCTCATGCGACTCTTTAGGCGTAATTGCCGACCTTGTGCTCCGTAAAATCCCGGGGCTGTTAAGGTTATTCCTGTTTGCATGTCATCTTTAAAAAGACGTATTAAAGATTCATCGGCGGCAGTTAAATAGGGTTTTACAGACAACTGACCTAAAGCAGGGTATTTATCATGTATTTTCATATTAAATGCCTCTAATGCCTCATTATTTTCAACATCATAGAACGATAACAAGTTATCTAACCCGAGACTATGTGTATTTAACAGAAAACTATCAATGGGAATGGATTCATGCAAGGAACCTGAGGTGCCAATTCTTATAAAAGTTAAGGTAGTATGCTTATCTTTCGGCTTTCCCGTTGTAAAATCAATATTCACTAAGGCATCCAGTTCATTGATAACTATATCAATATTATCGGTGCCAATGCCCGTACTTATCACAGAAACAGGCGTTTTTCCAATTATGCCTGTATGTGTAATAAATTCCCTGTGAATTCTTTGCATGAACACTTTATCAAATTTTTTGGATACCTGGCTTACACGACCAGGGTCTCCAACCAATATAATGGTAGTACTTATTTCACCTGGCAATAAATCGAGATGATAAATTCTACCATTTGGGCTTAAAATTAATTCTGCTGACGCCATTTTATTATTTTTGTGCTTTGCCTGAGTAATGTACAAATTTTATAGGCTTTACCTAAATGACAAATCATATTATGAACCATATTAGTAATTATTTTAAGTCCTTACAGGAAGATATTTGCCAGCAATTATCTGTGGCTGATGGCGGTACCCCTTTTATAGTCGATATCTGGAAAAGACCTGAAGGTGGCGGCGGAACCAGTATGGTTTTAAATGGAAAAAAAATTGAAAAGGGGGGTGTTATGTTTTCTGCCGTCGAAGGTGTCTTAAATGAAAAGGCTGCAAAAGGTTTAAATATTCCAGCCGGTGATTTTTTCGCTACTGGTGTTTCTATCGTTTTGCATCCATCTAATCCCTTCTCTCCTATTATTCACATGAATGTTCGTTATTTTGAAATGGATAACGGTTTGTGGTGGTTTGGCGGTGGTATCGATTTGACGCCTCATTATATTGATCCTGATGATGCTATATTTTTTCATACAGGTCTGAAAAATGTGTGTGATCTGCACGATGCTTCTTTTTATCCTACCTTTAAAACCTGGGCCGATGATTACTTTTTTCTTCCCCATAGAATGGAAACCAGGGGCGTGGGAGGTATTTTTTTTGACCGCTTAGTTGCCGCTAAAAGAGAGGATAAAGAGGCTTCTTTTGATTTTGTTAAAGCGGTGGGGGAGTCTTTTTGCTCCCTTTATATACCTATACTTCAACGTACTTATGATCGTCCTTTTAATGACCTGAATAAGAAATGGCAGTATGTCAGGCGCGGCAGATATGTAGAATTTAATCTGGTTTGGGATAAAGGAACCAAATTTGGACTGGAAACCAACGGAAGGACAGAGTCTATTTTGGTAAGCATGCCACCAATGGCTTCCTGGGAATATGACCATCAAGTGGAAAATGGTTCTCCTGAAGAGTTTACCCTGTCTCATTTGAAGAAAGGTATTCACTGGATTTAACCCGCTATTGACATAAAATAGTGATATTCTCTGTCTTGATAGTATTACTCCAATTTCCAGCTCTGTCTTTTACTTTTATGCTGTAATATAAGGAATCCTTGGGAAAACTGGTGCTGGCTATGCAGGTTAGGCGCGTATTTGGAAAGGTGCAACAAAAATAACGGGTATCAGATCTATTCGTTAACGTGAGTTTTATATTCCCTTGTATCCCTCTGCCAGCCCCTAATTGCGGTATTTCACCTATTTTAAACAGATGGTTAAATCCGTCCCGGCTATCTGATAGTAAAATATTTATACTATCCGCATCGCCTAAATTTCCATCTCCGTCAGTGAATTTGAAACTTATTTCAATGGTATCTTGAGGCAATTGACTACTTCTACTTTGAATAATTGTATTTTTGCTTAATCCTATGTATTCGATAACAGGCTCATTAGGAAATTCTGGCGGGCGCGAACAACTCTCTGTTAAAATAAGAGTTGTAGCTACTATCCAGTAAGTTAAGGGGGTGAATGACATCGATTTCATGATTGAAAATTTATAAACAAAAACGATTAAATGGCTAATGATAACACGAAATATCGTCATTTCGTTGCGAACAATACGAAGGATTTTAATGACCAGGCATGGGAAATTTTTCAATTCCAGTCAAAAAATAATACTTTATATCAGAAATTCCTTGAACTTCTCCCAAATTGTTTGCCTAATCAGGAAAATTTATTTTCCATCCCTTGTTTACCAGTCCATTTTTTTAAACATCAGTTGATTAAAACTGGTTCCTGGGAACCGGAAACTATTTTTTCCAGCAGCGGTACTTCTGGGTCCACGCAAAGTAATCATGCCGTTCGTTCCCTAAATAATTATTTGGAAAATACTGCGCATTGCTTTGAAGAAAGGTATGGCCCGGTGGAAAATTTTGCCTTTATGGCGCTTTTACCTCATTATCTGGAGCGAAAAGGCTCTTCCTTAGTGGATATGGCGGGTTATTTTATAGAAAAAAGTAAATATCAAGATTATTCGGGTTTTTTTCTGAATCACAAAGACAGCCTGATTTCCCTGCTGTCAAAAGCTAAATCAGAAAATATACCTGTCGTTTTATTAGGTGTTTCCTTTGCTCTTTTATCGCTTGCCACTGATTTTACCTTTCAATTTCCTGAACTCATTGTCATGGAAACAGGGGGAATGAAAGGGCAGGGTAGAGAGCTTCCCAGATCAGAATTACATGACATTTTAAAAACTGCCTTTGGCGTTAATCAAATTCACTCGGAATATGGAATGACAGAGTTACTTTCGCAAGCCTATGCTCCCGCCGATGGCTATTTCTACGAATCTTCCTCTCTCAAAATTTTAATTAGAGATATTACAGATCCTTTTCGAGAAGTACCCGATGGAAAGGTGGGCGCCGTAAATATTATTGATTTAGCCAATAAAGATTCTATTTCCTTTATTGCAACAGACGATTTAGGCAGAAAATGTCAGGATGGTACCTTTGAAATTTTAGGCAGGCTCGATAATGCTGAAATCAGGGGATGTAATTTACTTGTCCACCACCTGAGTTAGTATATTTTATTTACCTGAAAAATTGGTTTGTCCCAGATAAGTTAATATAAAGCCTATCATAATTATCAATAATTTGAGGACGAAGCCTACCAATGAGCCCCAACTTTCCAAAAATAACAGAAATGAAAATTTTAATCCAACAACACTTACTATCATACTTAAGAATCCTGTTACTACCAGTAAAAATCCCAAGATGGTCAATAGATTTTTATATTTGCTCATTCTTTACATATTTGAACACAATATAGATACTTATGCGTTTTATTAATAGTTAAAGGTTTTTTAAAAAACAAATTTATACATAATGCTTCGATTAATCGAGTGTCCAAGAGATGCCATGCAAGGTTTAAAGCATTTCATTCCTACGGAAAAGAAAATTAAATTTTTGAATCTTCTCTTGGATATTGGCTTTGATACCTTAGATTTTGGAAGTTTTGTTTCTCCAAAAGCTATCCCACAAATGGCTGATACAGCAGATATTGTTCCTCACCTGAATAAAAATAATACCAAATTACTGGCCATTGTAGCCAATTACAAAGGCGCCATGCAGGCCTCACAATTCGATAAAATCGACCTTATCGGCTTTCCATTTTCTATCTCTGAAACTTTTCAGATCAGAAATACGCACGCAACGTTAAATGAGGCATTTGAACGGGTAGCTGAAATTCAAAATCTTTGCGAAGAATCTGGAAAAAATTTAATTCTCTACCTTTCCATGGGTTTTGGAAACCCATATAATGATCCCTGGAGCATTGACATTATAGATTATTGGTTAAATAGAATGTTACCGTTGGGCATTCGTTCGCTTCAACTTTCTGATACCATCGGTATAGCTTCTCCGGAAAAGATTACAGAGGTTTTTGAGTTTACTTCCAATCAATTTCCTACGCTAGATATAGGTGTTCACCTTCATACCAGACCAGAAGATTGGCTGGGCAAAATGGATGCCGCTTATAAAGCGGGTTGCAGGAAATTTGATGGTGCTTTACTAGGTTTCGGTGGTTGCCCAATGGCTAAAGATGATCTGGTAGGTAATATGCCTATGGAAAATATGATTAAATATGTAGAAGGTTTAAATGAACCCACTCAGTATGATTCCGATAAACTTAAAGAAGCCTTAGAAATGGCAAATGGGCTTTACCACGAAACCACGGTTTAGTCCTGATACTGCTTTTTATAGTATTCCTGATAACTTCCCGAAGTAACAGAATCCAGCCATTCAGCATTCTCTACATACCAATCGACGGTTTTTACCATGCCTTCTTCAGGGCTTATCTGGGGCTCCCAGCCAAGTTTATCTTTTAATTTGGATGCATCAATGGCATACCGACGATCGTGTCCTTTTCTATCTGTCACAAAAGTTATTAATTTCTCCGACGTACCTTCCGCTCTTCCCAATTTCTTATCGATAGATTGACATAAAAATTGGACGAGAGCTAGGTTTTGCCATTCATTATGGCCACCAATAGCATAAGTTTCCCCCATTTCTCCACGGTGGAATATTAAATCTATGGCCGAAACATGATCACCAACCCAAAGCCAGTCTCTGGTGTTTTTTCCATCGCCATAAACAGGTAAATTCTTCATGCCTATAATATTCCTTATCATGAGCGGAATTAACTTTTCAGGAAATTGATAAGGCCCATAATTATTGGAACAATTTGAAATCACAACAGGCAAATGGTAAGTGTGAAAATACGCCCGTACCAGATGATCGGACGCCGCCTTCGACGCAGAATAGGGTGAACGCGGATCGTAAGCAGTCTCTTCTGTAAAATATCCTTCTTCCCCTAATGAACCAAATACCTCATCGGTTGACACGTGGTAAAATAGTTTTCCCTCTCTTTGGTCCTTCCAGGCATTTTTACAGGCATTTAAAAGCTGGAAAGTACCCAGAATATTAGTTTCCAAAAAAGATTGAGGGTCAGTTATGGATCGGTCAACATGTGATTCTGCCGCTAAATGGATGACAGAATCAATAGGATAATCAATAAAAAGTTGGGATAGAAAATCAGCATCCCGAATATCTCCCTTGATAAACTTATAATTTTTGCTGTTTTCAATGTCCCTTAAATTTTCTAAATTGCCCGCATAAGTCAATAAATCTACATTGATAACCAGTTGGTTAGAATAGGTTTTTACCCAGTGTTTTACCAAATGAGTGCCTATAAAACCAGCGCCTCCGGTAATCAATATGACCTTAGAAAAATTCATTTTTATGGATTTACAACTTCTTTAAAATAATTATAGGTCGTTTCTAAACCGTCACGCCTGTTTACTTTAGGCTCCCAGTCCAGTAATTTTTTTGCTAAAGTAATATTTGGTTGTCTGACCTTTGGGTCATCCTGTGGTAGGGGTAGGAAATCGATGAATGCCGCAGGGTTATTCACGAGGGCAAGTATTTCATGAGCAAACGCCAAGATACTTACTTCGTCCGGATTACCAATATTTACAGGTAAGGCATAGTCACTCAATAATAACCGATAAATGCCTTCCACTAAATCATCTACATAACAAAATGATCTTGTCTGCGATCCGTCACCAAATACAGGTAAGCCTTTTCCTTTAATGGCCTGTGCAAAAAAAGCAGGCAGTGCACGGCCATCTTCAACCCTCATTCTGGGACCATAAGTGTTGAAAATTCTTATTATCCTGGTTTCTACCTGATGGAAATTATGGTAAGCCATGGTAATGGCCTCTAAAAATCTTTTAGCTTCATCATATACACCTCTTGGCCCCACAGGATTTACATTTCCCCAGTAATCTTCTGATTGAGGATGAACTAATGGGTCTCCATATACCTCCGATGTAGAGGCAACTAATATTCTGGCATTTTTTTCACGGGCTAAGCCCAATAAGTTGTGTGTACCCAATGCGCCTACCTTTAGTGTTTGAATAGGCATTTTTAAGTAATCAATGGGACTGGCAGGAGAGGCAAAATGTAGAATGTAGTCCAATTCTCCTGGTATATGTACAAATTTTGTTATATCATGATAATAAAAGGTAAATTGCTTTAATGGAAATAAGTGTTCTATATTCGCTAAACTTCCCGTCAATAAATTATCTACTGCAATAACTTCATAACCCTCTTTAATAAATCGGTCGCATAAGTGAGATCCAAGGAAACCCGCAGCTCCAGCAATTAGTATTCTTTTCAATGTTAAATATGTTTAATTTTGTCACAAGATAAGCGTTCTTTTTTATTTAAACTTCCTTTTGAATATATTAAAATGAGATTATTTACTACCTTTTCATTTTTACTGTTTTATGGTTTTATTTCTGCTCAAAAGGAGGAACCAACCATGTTCTTAAACATTCAATATGGGGCTCAAGCGCCCGTTTTGGATATGAATAATCGATTTGGTCCTTCCTTGCGAACCACCGCGGTATTGGCCTATCAGCCACCCAAAAAACGTTCTGTTTGGAGTCTCGCTGGTTTTTTTCAATTCGGTGCTTTAGTGAAAGAGGATGTTTTTTCTAATTTACTTACACCTGAAGGATATCTCATTGGGAATGACAAAAATCCTGCTATTATTCAACTAAGACAAAGGGCCTGGTTTTTAGGATTTGGCAGAGGTTGGCGTTTTAATAATAAATCTGTCTTCCTCCAAAGGTTTAATGTCGATATGTATGGTGGCTTTTTTCAACACAATATCAGAATTCAGGACGATCCCTCTCGGGTAGTGCCTCAGATCAGCGGGGAGTATAGAAAAGGATATGATAGAATGTCAAACGGTCCGGGCGCTTTATTGAATTTTTCTTATAATCCTACGGCAAAACCTCTGTTAACCCGATTTGTTGTTGGGATAGATTTGTTTGCCGCACCAACCTGGAATAGAAGACCCGTTAATTTTAATACCGGCGCAAAAGATGAAGCTGTTTTTTGGGTTTTTCAACCTGGAATTCATCTGGGTTACCATTTTCCAAGGGTTTTTAAAAACCCTGCTTCTCTAAAGTATTAATGCGGACGTATGCTGCTTTTGTATAACTTCCTCCTTTTTATAGTTGATTTGTGTTTACCCGTTCTGGCTCTTTTTTCAAAAAAATGGGCCTTATGGACAGACGGTCAAAAGCAAACAAAGAACTCGATCAGTGCTATCGACGCCTTGTGTTACTCCTCAAAGTGTGTCTGGGTGCATTGTGCCTCCCTAGGAGAATATGAGCAAGTGAAACCCATTCTTCTGGAAATCAAAAGTAGGTTCCCCGAATATTTGATTATCCTAACCTTTTTTTCTCCTTCTGGATTTAATCGTCCTTCTTCCTTTTTTCAGGCAGATGTTGTTTTTCCCCTTCCTTTAGATGGACAAAAAGTGGCTAAAGCCTGGATTAATACCCTTCGTCCATCTTTGGTTTTATTTGTGAAACAGGAATTATGGTTCCATTATTTGAATGAGATGAATCTTCAAAAAATACCGGTTTTTCTGGTTTCAGGTACCCTTTCTTCCTCTTTAATAGAAATGCCTTTCTATTCATCGTGGTATGTTAAAATGTGTCGTCTTTTCTCTGTTCTTTTTCTTCAAAATACAGATGACATCGATTTGGCCAAAAAATATAATCTCCATAATACCGTCCTGGCAGGCAACTGTAGGGTAGATAGTGTGAAGAATAATAAGGAAGTAGCTTGGGAAAATGAAATCATTGAGGCTTTTACTTTGGGGTCAGATACGATTGTTTTTGGCAGTACCTGGCCTGTTGATATTCCTTTTTTGCAGGATTTTTTATCTAATCCTGCCTATAAAAACTGGAAAATAATATGGGCGCCACATGAAATATCTTCTCATCAAATAAATCTGTTATGCTCCTCTCTAAAGGATGAAAAGAGTATAATTCTTTTTTCAAAAGCTTCTGAAGCCACAGGAAATGAACGTATTTTATTGTTGGATACCCTGGGAATGCTTAAATATGCTTACCGATATGCTCAGCTTGCTTATGTGGGTGGTGGTTTTGGAAAAGGTATTCATAATCTTTTGGAACCCATCGTTTATGAAATACCTGTTATTTTTGGCCCAAATTTTAAGGCCTTCCCCGAAGCTCATTTTTTGGTTGAGAATGGAGGAGGCTTTTCCATTAAAAATGTGAAAGACTGGCAGCTCGTTTTGGAAAAATTAATGGATCCAGAGGATAGGCATAAGGTTGGATTGATTGCTTCGTCGTATATTGTCCAAAATATGGGTACAGTGGATAAGATTTTGCCTTACATATCTGAAGTGTTAGATTATGATAGTAAACGGTAACTTGACAGAAATCAATCAGGTCGTTTTTGTTGTCGGAGATGTTATGCTGGATAAATACCTGCTTGGTATAGTTAACAGAATCTCTCCTGAAGCGCCAGTGCCCGTTCTCGATGTAAACAAAAAATCGGAGAGGCCAGGTGGTGCTGCCAATGTAGCCCTGAATTTGTTTGGTTTACAACTACATACCATCCTTTTTTCTGTTATTGGAAAAGATGATTCTGCCGATGCATTGTTGAATTACGTTGAAAAAGCAGGTCTTTCATTAGAGGGTATAATAAAAAGTTCGTCGCGTAGAACTTCCCAAAAAATCAGGGTTATGTCAAATGGGCAGCATCTGCTCAGAATTGATGAGGAAGACGCTCATTCTTTGTCATCAGATGAAGAAAAGGACTTTTTAGCGCATATTATAAGTCTTTGGGGTAAATACAAGCCTAAAGGAATTGTTTTGCAAGATTATAATAAAGGGGTATTAACGCCTTTTATTATCAAATCTCTCATATCAACGGCAAAAAAAATGGCCATTCCCATCATAGTGGATCCAAAAGATTTTCATTTTTGGGACTATCAGGGGGTGACAATTTTTAAACCAAATAAAAAAGAAATTCAGAAAAAAATACCTTTTCTATTTGAAACTAATATTTCTGACCTAAAAAAAGTGTCAGATTATATTTTTGATAAACTAGATTGCGAAATTTCAGTTATTACCCTGGGAGAAGATGGCCTTTGGATTGCAAATCGGTCTTCTTGTTTTTGGATTAAAGGTATTAAACAGGAAATAAGTGATGTTTGCGGCGCAGGTGACGCAGTCATTTCCAGCCTGGTTTGGTCCCTATTTAAACAGGTTGACCTGGAAACAATGGGAAATATAGCCAATGCCGCAGGTGCTCAGGTTTGTTCCCGTTCCGGCGTAGTTTCCCTGGAACTGCAATCCTTTACATCCTATTACTTAAATTTATATACTGTACTAAACAAATAAATATGAACAACATGAAAAAATACTTGCGCATTTTGCCCTTTTTTTTCCTGAATTTCCTTCTCATTTCAAAGGATGCTTACAGCCAGACTATATCGCCATTTTATAGTGAAACATTCGCTTCAACAGCGGATTTTACGGCAAAGTGGGTCTCTGGCGGGACCAATGCAGGGCCTGAAAAATGGAAATGGAGCAATAATCCTAAAAGTTTATTTGAAGGACAACCTGACTTTACTTCAAAAACAGCGGCTAACGGTTTTGCCGTTTTTAATTCTGAAGATAATGGAGAAAATGCCCATGATGTTCTGTTGACTACCATTACCCCTATAAATTGTGTGGGTAAGAAAAATATATTTCTAAGATTTGAAAATCAATATGCTTTTTATTCCCCTCCAAGTCAGTCCATTGCTCAGGTAGGGATTAGTTTTGATGGTACTGCGTTTGTTTATTCTACCATTCTGACAGATGTGGCAGCAAACAATGTAAGTGCCTCCCGTCAAATTGTTTCCCTTGAGTTGCCGGATGCCGCTGGAAAAGAAAAGGTTTTTATTCGTTTTCGTTGGAAAGGTAATTATGAATACGCCTGGCGCATAGATGATGTGGCTCTTTTTGAAGGTAATCCGCAACCCGCCAGAGATCTGGTAGTTTCTGCTCCCATTCTTCCCGAAAGTTTTGGCGTTCCCGTCTCTCAGGTTCAAGAAGTACCCTTCGTAGCTACCGTAAGTAATAAAGGAACCCTGGCACAACCTAAAGTTAAGTTTTCTGTCAGGGTTATTTCTTCTAATGGTCAGTCGTTTAATGCCGATACCACGCTGCTGAATTTGAAAAGTGGTTTGGTAGATACTTTTTCTATTCCCAAAATTTTCATACCAAGAGATACAGGAAGTTATGCTACTCAATATCTAGTTTCTACTGATTCTTTAGATGAGGTTCCGTCTGATAATAGTTTGGTTACTAATTTTTTAGTTACCAGAAATTTATTTGCAAAAGATGATGGTGTATTAGCCAGTGCTACCCAGCCATCTGTTGTGACAGGTGATATTTGGGAGGCAGGAAATTATTACTATGTGAAAAAGGCAGGTTTCGATGCTTATGAGGCTTCTTTTTCAGTGGCGAGTAATGGAAATTCCCATTTTGGTAAATCGGTTAGTTTGCTCCTTTATCAATACATTGATAACGGAGATACTAAATTTGATGATAAGGATGTAAAAGTGGTAGGATATGGTTTTCATGAGTTTAAAACAGAAAAGAATTTTGAACTTATCAATACGCCTTTGTTAAATCTGGAAACTAACAATCCGGGTGTTCCATTAAAAGCAGACGGCGACTATATTCTTATGGTGCAGTACGCAAAAGATATGTTTATGCCCTACAGTAAAATCACGTATAATTATGGGCAGCTGTCAACCATTATAAAAAATGGGGAATGGTTTGGAGGTGGTTTTGGTAAGGATATCACTGCTCTGGTTCGTATGCGCATCAGAGAAAAATCTACACCGGTAAATATTATTAAAAGTGAATCAGCTGGAATGGAAATTTTCCCAAATCCAGCACAGGACGATTTCTTTGTTAAATTAAATGCCGTAGAACCCGCTGATTTTGAAAGTTATGCCTTGTTTGACATTCAGGGTAAAAAGGTCTGGGAAGAAAAAATTGTTCTCACAGGTAATGTTTTCTTTAGGATAAATGCTAAACTTCCCGATGGGAGTTACCTCGTTCAATGTAAAACCAAAAAAGGTGTTATCACTGGTAAAGTGCAAATAGTCAATTAAAATGATAAATAAAAAGGGAGACAAAATCGTTTATTTGTCTCCCTTTTTTTAGTGAATCCAGCGTGTTTTTATTAAAAATTTTATCCCAATTTAGTCAAAGCCTCCATTAATCCTTTTAGCTTGGTTTGTCCATCAGCTAATTTCTGCTTCTCTTTATTGACTATATCGGCAGGAGCACTATTGGCAAACTTTTCATTGGATAGCTTATTCTCCACCGAAGAGATAAATTTCTGGTAATATTCAATCTCTTTTACCAATCTACCTTTTTCCTCGTCCACATTAATGGTCGTATTAATTACAAGATAGAATTTGTCATTACCACCAAGGAAGGTAACCGTATTGGGTATTTCTTCCTCAGTTAAGGAAACCTCGTTTAACACACTGGTCTTACAGAGTGCTTCTTTTATCCCTTTTCTATGTAGCCATTGATTCGTTAAAATGGATTGTTGAAGGTAAAGCGTTAGTTCTTCCTTCATTTTAATCTGATGGTTATTCCTGATCTCACGAACGGAGGTAGTGACTAATTTCAGTAAATCTACATCTGCAATAAGTAATTTATCGTATTCTTTTAAGGACGGCCATACACTTACTACACAGTCTTCACCTTCCGCTCTCTGTTTCAACTGATGCCATATTTCCTCTGTCACAAAGGGCATAAAAGGATGTAAAATGGTCATTAATTTTTCAAAATGAGCTATAGCCTGTTCAAGTACCTTTTTCTGAATTGGTTCGCCATACGCGGGCTTTATGAGCTCCAGGTACCAGGAACAAAAATCATCCCATATCAACTTATACACCGTTATGAGCGCTTCACTCAGTCGATAGGAATTAAACTGATCTTGAAGTAGAACGAGGGTTTGGTTAATTCTTGCGTCTAACCATTGGTTGGCAAGTTCGGCAATAGCATGATCACCATCGTTCTTTTCAATCTCTGTAACTTCCCAACCTTGCAATAATCGTAAGGCATTCCACAGTTTATTACAGAAATTTCTACCCTGTTCACAAAGCTTACTTTCATTTAATACTTCTTGTGTTTTAGGGTCAAACGGCGCATCAAAAATAATATCATTACCAGCGGCAGCGGAAGACAAGACACCAAAACGAACGCCGTCGGCACCATAGGTGTCAATGAGCGCTAAGGCATCGGGAGAATTACCCAATGACTTAGACATTTTTCTTCGTTTATTATCCCTAACCATTCCCGTATAATAAACGGCTTTAAATGGCATAGCCCCTTTTTCTTTTATTTTGACAGCATCGAGCAATTCCGGCGAAAATTCATAACCAGACATAATCATCCTTGCTACCCAAAAAAACATGATATCCCAACCGGTTACCAGCACTTGCGTAGGATAATAATAAGCTATTTCTTTTGGATCTTTGAAGCCGTCAAAAACAGAAATAGGCCAAAGCCATGAAGAAAACCAGGTATCAACAACATCTTCGTCCTGCTTTAAATCGGCCAAAGTCAATGAGGCATTCCCTGTTTTTTCTATGGCTTGCTTTAATGCGTCATCAGCCGTTTTAGCCACAAAAACCTGTTGATTTTCGTCTTCCTCCTCCGTTTTTAGAAACCAGGCAGGAATTCGTTGTCCCCACCATAATTGTCTGCTGATGCACCAGTCTCTAATGTTGTCTTCTTGAAGCCAGCTTTGATACATATTAAACATGGACTCTGGGTAAAATTTCACTTCACCACTTTTCACAGCCTCAAGGGCTGTTTTTGCAAAGGGTTTCATGTCAACATACCATTGTAAACTGAGTCTCGGCTCCACGACGGCATCGGTTCTTTCGCTATGACCAATGCTTGTTCTATAATCCTCTATTTTTTCTAAGGCGCCAGCTTCTTCTAATAACTTCTTTATATTTTTTCTGGCCTCAAAGCGATCCTGACCAACCAGAATGGTAGCCTTTTCATTTAATTTACCGTTAGGGGTCAAAATATCTATAACGGGTAATTTATGTTTTTTACCAATTTCATAATCATTTTGATCGTGTGCCGGGGTTATTTTTAAAGCGCCGGTACCAAATGCGATATCAACATAAGCATCGGCGATAATAGGTATTTCCCGGTTGATTAGGGGAACAAAAACTGATTTTCCAATAAATGACTGGTATCTTTCGTCTTGTGGATGTACAGCTATGGCTACATCCGCCATAATGGTTTCAGGTCTTTGTGTCGCGATGGTAATAAAAAGGTCTGGATTATCGGTACGATAGTATTTCAAATGAAATAATCTGGCATTTTCTTCTTTGTAAATGACCTCCTCATTGGATAAAACAGTTAGCGCCTCAGGATCCCATTGGGTCATTCTCAAACCACGATAAATTCTACCTTTCTCATAAAGATTGACGAAAACAAGCAAAACAGCATCGGAAAGGGAAGGTTCCATAGTAAAGCGTGTTCTTTCCCAATCGCAGGAAGCACCTAGTCTTTTTAATTGATCTAAAATAATACCTCCGTATTTATCTTTCCAGGCAAAAGCGTGTTCCAAAAAGGCATCTCTTCCGATATCCCCTTTTTTAATTCCCTGCTCTCTTAATAATCTTACCACTTTAGCTTCTGTAGCAATACTGGCATGATCGGTTCCAGGCACCCAACAGGCATTTTTACCCGATAATCTTGCTTTTCTTACCAGAATATCCTGTATGGTATTGTTTAGCATGTGCCCCATGTGCAAAACTCCGGTAACGTTGGGTGGTGGGATGACTACTGTAAATGGTTCCCTTTCGTCAGGTTCTGAATGAAAATAATTTTTTTTAAGCCAATAATCATACCACTTTGTTTCTGTTTCCTGGGGTTGATAGCGCGCTGACAAGGACATATTTTTCACTTTTAAGGATTTTTTAATATCCTATTTTAAAAATTCTAATTCGACTTGAGTTTGTAAAATGTCTTCTAAGGTTTCTTTTCTCCTGATTACATGCAGACCTCCATCTATAAATAGTGCTTCCGCTGGTCTTGGTCTTGAATTATAATTTGAAGCCATGGTGTAACCATAAGCTCCGGCATTATGAAAACACAGGATATCGCCTTCTCTTATTTCAGGTAATTCCCGCTGTTTGGCAAAGGTGTCTGTTTCACATATATTGCCCACAATATCATAAGTTAATAAAGCGCCATCGGGATTGGAACAGTTGGTTATATGATGATATGCGTCGTAAAACATAGGTCTGATCAGATGATTAAAGCCAGAATCAACGCCGGCAAATAATACGTAAGGCGTTTGTTTTACCACATTTACCTGCGTAAAAAAGTAGCCGGCTTCACTTACCAAATATTTCCCAGGCTCGAAAATAAGGGATATAGTCCTCCCATATTTTTGGCAGAATTCATTAAAAGAAGCGGTTAGTAATCTACCTAATTCGTTAATATCTGCTTTTTTATCTTCCGGTCTATAGTTTATTTTAAACCCACCGCCTAAATCTAAAAAGGCTAAATCAGGGAATTGTAACGCTTTGTCAAACAGCAAATCAGCTACCTTTACAAAAGATTCAGCATCTTTTACGTCAGAGCCAATATGTATATGCAGACCTTCTACCTTCAATCCGGTGTTGGAAAGGATAGATTTTATATCACCTATCTGTTCAAAGGAAATACCAAATTTAGAGTGCGTATGGCCAACGGAAATATTAATATTACCGCCTGCCAGGATATGGGGATTTAGCCTGACACAAACCGGGGTTTCAGGGAATACCTGCCCAAAACGAAAAAGAAAAGGTAAATTATCAATATTTATACGAACCCCCATTTCAACAGCCTCGGCTATTTCTTCAAACCCAACCATGTTAGGAGTAAACATGATGTCATGCGGTTTGAATCCCGCCAATAAACCAATCTTGATTTCTTCTATTGAAACTGTATCTAATCCTGTTCCCCATTTTTTCATCAGGCGCAACACATTAATGTTAGTCAGGGCTTTACATGCATAATGGATATGCAAATCCTCTACAGAAAATGCGGCTTTAAACGCTGCTACCTGTTTTGCCATTTCATCGGCATCGTAAACATATAAAGGTGTTCCTAATTTGGCACACCAAATGGCTGGCTCAAATCCTTCTGGAATGGCTTTGCCTCTTATTTCTGAATGATTCATTGAAAATTCTTAAAATTTACCGCAAAATTGCGATAATTCTTTCATAACCTTGCACCCAATGGATGCAATTTTGCATCTTATCATAAAAATATCCTTTTTCTGCCTTTATTTTTAAGGGTTTATATCTTTTATGGAGGAATCAGTGTTAATTCAGCTTTGCTTAAAACAGGACCATACCGCCCAGGAATTCTTGTATAAAAAGTATGCTCCCAGGTTTTTAGCGCTTATCCTTCGCTATATTCCCCGACGTGATGATGCTGAAGATGTGCTGGTTGAATCTGTTTTTAAGATTTTCACAAAATTGGATACCTTTAAAAAAGAGGGAAGCTTTGAAGGTTGGATGAAGAGATTGGTAGTTAATGACTGCCTGATGTTTTTAAGAAAAAATAAAATGATCACCGTAGGCATTGATACCTTGAATGAGGCTAAAGTTGCCATGGATCATTCTTTTATGGAGAAAGATGTTGAAGCTTTAAATCGTGTAATCGATTCTCTGCCAAGTGGTTATAAAATTATTTTTAATTTATATGTAGTTGAAGGGTATAAACATAAAGAAATTGCTCAACTGTTGGGCATCAGTGTTAATACCTCTAAATCACAATTGATTCATGCAAAAAGAAGCATAAGAAAACAACTTGGGTTAACTCATCTGGATACAGATCCTTCAAAAACCGAAGATAATGATGACGAATAATTTTAATGATATGAGTAATAAAATGTCCTCCTGGGATCAAGTGTCTGAAGAATTGAATAAGTTGGAACAAACGCCATCGAATGAGGTGTGGGTTCGAATTCAACAAAAGAAATTTAGAAGAAGGTTGATTCGATTAAGTTATAGCAGTATTGCGGCTACTTTTTTACTGATCGTAGGTGTATTCTTGTTTAATCAGAAGGAATCTCTTTCTTTTTCAGGCTATTCTTACGAACCTGGCATTGAGCAGACAGAGGCAGAATCATTTCTCGCCTCCATCACTTTTTCCAATGCTCATTTGCAAAATGGTAAGGTTGCGGAAGGCACTGTCCCCAAAATGCTCGTTCCAAAAAATCCTTAATTTACAGTGTATTTAGCTCGCTCAATGAATTGATTAAATACGGGGGCAAGTAATTTTCTTTTTGTAATCAGCCGGTTTTATCCAGGTAAAATTTATTTCAAATGAATTTCTGCTAAAACTACTTGTTTGCAGAGGTTTCTGACCTATAGAATAGGCTAAGCCAAGCTGAATATTTTTTAGTTCAAAAATGGTCTGAAAAGTTATTTCGCCAAAAAACCATTTTCCATTATCTGATTGATTACCATGCAGCCAAAGGCCCGCCCGTAGCGCCTGATCATTCCAGTCGCGCGGATTAAAGCGAAAGGGGGTTCCCAGGCTTATTCTTTGATGCGGCCCCTGTACGAGATAGTAAATAACGGGTAAAATATGTGTATTTTCCGTTAAAGACCATTCTCCACCCGCAATTAGGGTTGTTTTTCTCTCTAATCGGTTGTCAGCATTGGGAAGAAATCCCATTTTTGGCTCATTAATATGAAATAGGCTGACGCCCGCATAAATACCCGTATTTTTACTCCAACTGTTGGACCAAAGAACGCCAGCATTTACGTCGGGCACATAAGACGAGGAATAGCTAATGACATTAGGTTCTCCACTTGGCAAGGCTGTGTTCACACCGCCAATATTGGGGTCATATTGATTAGAAAACCAGGTATTACTGGCTAATGAAGTTTGCTCCAGCCCAACCTGGAATGCCAGGCTTAGATACTGCGTTCCTTTACCATAGCGGCCTGCTTTGAGTAGTTTTAAATATCCACCGCCAAGACTTACTTTTTGATGTACAAAAGAAGGATCTCCTATTTTGATTGAAGAAATTAAGCCTTGTAAAGTCCAGAAATCCTGCCTTCCTGCTTTGTATCTGGTATCAATACCAAAAGCCGATAATTGATTTTTGTAGGACAAACTAGGCAAATCACTTTGGGTTTTGAACTGAAGGCTTGCTCTGATTTCTCCTGAATAAAGCCCTGCAAAGGCTGGATTAGCTAAAAGGGGTTGTGAGGTAATTTGTGAAAAAACTGGGTCTTGTCCATTCACTGAAATGAGCGAAGAGATAAAAATGAACAAAACAAACCTGGTTCTTTCAATAATCATTTTGTAAAATTAACGAATCAATTGGGTTTGTCCACGCAAATAATCCTTGTAGCCATCGGGATATTCGACGGTACAAAACCATTCATAATTTCCAACGGGCACTTCCATTTGCCTAAAAGTACCATTCCAACCGCGGCTTATTTCATTGGTTAAAAAATCTGCATCCTGGTAAACCAAATTACCGAGCTGGTCGTAGATTTTAAACTGAAGTATTTTTATATTTTCAGGCCCATGGATAATTAATATATCATTTTGAGCGTCATTATTGGGACTAAATGCCGTTGGTATAGCAATATTTCTTTGTTGACTCACCAGTATTTTTACTCCGTCCTTAGCAATGCATCCATTTCTATCTGTTGCCGACAGATTTATTTCCATGGTTCTATTGGCAGTAAATACGGCATCTTTACAACGTAAACAGGATAAAGCAGTGCTATCGGGCAATGACCATTGGTATTTAATAGGTGCCTGACCATTGAAAAGTAAGGGAATAAGAGATATTTTCTGATTGTAATTTGCTTTGATAACTTCCTGACCTAAATCTATATTGAAAAAGAGTGGTTCGGGGATATTGAAAGTGGTATCCGTCAGACAGCTATTGGCATCTTTTAGGAAAAGGGTATATTTTCCAGCACCTAAACTACTTATGCGATTCCCCGTTTGCCAGGTCGTCTTATCAAAACTATAAACAAATGGCCCTTTACCACCAAAAGCGACAAAGCTTAAGATGGCATCTGATTTTCTAAAGCAACTTACACTGTCTAAATCGAAGTCTAAAATAGTTTTTTCGGGTTGATAAATAGTTACCTCTTCTACTTTAAGACAATTCCGGGCATCTGTTACAGAGATATTGTAGGTACCTCCTTTCATATTCTGCCTTTTAAAAGTAGTATTCCCATCAGACCACAAAATGTTGTATCCTGGATTACCGCCTGTTATCGATATTTCAGCTTCACCTTCAGCATAACCAAAACAAGCATTTCCTTTTTTAAATTGATCGATAATTATAGCGGGAGGTTCTTTTAAATTAAAAGAAGTACTTCCTTTACATCCTGATACATTAGTTACGGTCAGTTGATAAATCCCAGCAGCCAAATTAAAAATAGTATCTTTTGCTGCAGCTTGATTAGCAGCACTCCAGGTGTAAAAAGAGGTACTTACCTCACTTTGGATTGATTTTAGCCATATTTTACCATCTTTTCCAGCATTGCAGGTAGGGTCAGTACCTTCTAAGGTAAGGATTACAGGTGAGGGATTTCTCATATATCCCCTCGAAATACCAGTACAACCCTTCGCATCTGTGACGGTTAAAGTATAATTTTCAGCTCCTAACAATCCAGTTACTAAAGGTGTTCTTTGACCGCTACTCCATTGATATCGAAAAAGTGAAAAGTCAATACCTTCCCTGCCATTTATTTTGGTGAGTGATATTTCTCCATTTTGATCATTAAAACAAGAGGGTGCCTTTATATTTATTTCAGGCTTTATTTCAGGCAGATCGACAGGTTTTATTTGTATAGAATCGAGACAGCCCTGGGCATCATTTACTTTGATTGTATAAGAAAGGGTATCTAAATTGGACGATAACAATCCGTTAAAACCGGTGTTCCAAAATATAAAATAGGCGGGACTTCCTCCGGTGACCGTGGTTTGGACGCTATTTTCTTTTTTACCAAAACAACCATTGTAAGTTTGAACGGCACTTATTTTTAGCGGATTTGACGGATTATTGATGGTAACTTTATCTGTTAATTTGCATTTATTAGCATCTGTCAAGGTGACAGCATAATCACCCGCAGGTAAATTGATCCTTTTTTTTAGGGTGGAGTTATCTGACCAAAGCAGCTGGTAGGGTATGATTCCACCAGCTGGAAAAACCTCTATCTCGCCATCATTTTTGTTTAAACAGGTCAGATTACGGGTTTGGATATTCATTTGCAATGGCAAAGGGCTGGTCATAAGTACCTGATGCTGAAGGGCACAACCTTTTGCATCGGTGATATTTATAAAATAAGACCCCGTAGCTAATCTGTTTGCCAGATTTCCAACCTGTGCCAAAGGATCACTCCATTTTATCTGATATGGTTTTGAACCTCCACTCACAAAAATTCTTGCGAGTCCATCTTCATTTCCATAACATGAAACAGGCGTAATTTGACTGGAATCAATCTTTAAAACACTTGCCCCCTGAGCGATGACTGTATTAACCGTGTGATTGCATTGGTTCTGGTCTGTAATAGTCAATGAATAGGGACCTGCCGGTAAGTCGGTAATATCGGTATTGGTGTTTCCATTATTCCACATAAAACGGTATGGTAAGACGCCTCCTGTCACTGTTGCCTTTAAGGTGCCCGTAGCCGAACCCGAGCAAATAGTGGGTGTGCTTACGATGCTTCCAATGATGGGAGGTGGCGATTCAATTAAAAATGAATCTTTACCAACGCAACTTTTGGCATCTGTAACAGTAAGGGCGTAAGCTCCATGCTTTATAGGGTTGGTTGTAGCCGATGTTCCACCATCTGGTTGCCAGCGGAAAGTGTAACCGCCATTTCCTCCGGTAGGTTCAGCTTTTAATTGAGCACCCGCCAAATCAAAACATAGGGCTGGTTTTAATAAGCTTATATTGGTTTTTATTGGACTTGGTTCAATGAAATTTACCGTGCGGCTAGTTTGGCATCCTAAAAAATCCGTGGCCACAAAGGTATGAATGCCCGCTTTTAATCGCTCTATTTTTGTGCCTGTTGGTTCGCCATCTTTTGTTAAAGATATGGGGGTAAATCCCTTAGAAAAAGATAATACCAGCAGGCCGTCTTCTGAACCAAAACAGCTGATGGGAATATTTTCCTTTTCTATGATTTCCAGTTCACAAGGTGGAAAAACACATTGAAAAATAGTGTCAATAGGTTGACACATAACGCCATCTTTGAGGGGTAACTTAAAAATAATAGTAATACTATCTTTTGGCAAGAGATCTGTAAAGCTATATTTTTGATTTCCAGAGGTTGCTAAATTGATCGCCGCCTTACCCCGTTGAAGAATACTTCCAGTATATGTTTCTCCCACTAACAAAGGAGGAAGTTGCCAGCTTACATCTATTTTACCTGGGCCTTTTGGTTCGCAGGTAAAGCTAGGTCCAAAGGTTTTGTCCCGATATTCAATTCTTAAGGTATCGTTGAATACGCATCCTGAACTATTAATTAACTGAACGGGATAGTCTGTGGTTATGATTGGATTAAATACGGGATCTTTGCAATTGAGGCAGGAAATGCCCGCTTTTGTCTCCCATTTAATTTGATAAGCTGGCTTAGTTTCAAAAACCAGGGAAATACTTTGGACTAAACCAGGAACCGTTTCAGCTACCCGATCACTCACCCATAATTGCCAGTTTCCATTCAAATCTTCCCCCATGAGTCCTGACCAGCTGCCGGCAATAGAAAATTCACCGGTGTAAGGGGGATTTCCTGTGGAAAGGATCCTGGTGGCTCCCGGTGTAAAGCAGGTTTGCAGAAGATCGGGACTATTACTTGCATTTTGCGGACTGACTAACTCCAAAACATGATCAATATTTCCACTAGGGGGAATTAACCACACTTCCAAATCACTCGCCCGTGGTGTATAAATGTCAAGGCAAATTCGGGTGAGATTATATTCTTTTAAATTTATTTTTTCATTCGGTAAATCCTTAACCTGTAGATTAATTTTCAGGGGGGAAAAGGGTTTGTGAATTTGTCCATCTAATGTTTCCAGTGGATTAAAACGAAAGGTGTCTCTTTGAAGGTTTCCAACTATGGTATCCAGATTTATTTGAAGAGAGGCACCAGGACATAAAAAAGTATCCGTTAAGGTAGGTAAAGGCCAGGTGCAAATTTCTGTTTGTCGAATGACAGCTTCTTGTGATAATACAGATTTCGTAAAAACAAAAAACAAAATAAGGATCAATCCCATGTTTTTGCACGGAAAAGGCCTTTTATGAAGGAAAAAAATGGTTTCTTTTAGGTTCACAACTATATGAAATATTATTTCGTTAAACAAATGTAGAAAAAACTACATTTGCCACAGGGTATTTATTTATTTTAGCCCACTTTTTAAATGAAATTAACATTTATCGAATGACCTTATTAGATGGAAAAAAATTAGCTACCCAGATTAAATCTGAAATTAAAGAGAAAGTACTAACCAGGGCTGCAGAGGGAAAAAAAATACCTCATCTTGCCGCTATTCTTGTTGGGGAAAATCCAGCTAGTATGGCTTATGTCCGCAACAAGGTGAAATCCTGTGAAGAGGTAGGATTTACTTCTACTTTGTTCAAAGAACCTGATACTATTTCTGAAAATGACCTTCTCCATCTGGTAGAAAATTTGAATAATAACCCTGAAATAGATGGTTTTATTGTACAACTTCCGCTGCCCGGACATATCAATGAACACCTGATTACGCTAGCCATTCATGCTGAAAAAGATGTAGATGGCTTTCATCCAGTCAATTTAGGTAAAATGATGCTGGGTTTACCATGTTTTCTGTCTGCCACACCTAAGGGGATTTTAGAAATGCTATCCCGTTATGATATTCCCACAAAAGGTAAGCATGTGGTGGTCGTTGGTAGAAGCCATATTGTAGGTACTCCTATGTCCATTTTATTGTCAAGAAAAGGTAAGCAAGGGGATGCAACGGTCACGTTATGCCATAGTTATACGCAAGATTTGAAATCATTTACCTTGCAGGCCGATATACTTATTGCTGCTACAGGCATTCCTGAATTTATAAACGGTGATATGGTCAAACCCGGTGCGGTAGTTATTGATGTTGGTATCAATAGGGTAGAAGACAGCTCGAATCCAAAGGGATTTCGATTGACAGGTGATGTACATTTCCCATCGGTTGAACCCGTTTCTTCCTTTATATCTCCTGTTCCCGGGGGCGTAGGACAATTAACCGTTATGGCTCTTATTCAAAATACTCTGCTCGCAGCAGAGAGGAAAGATTAATTTTTACTATGAATTATTATCGTTTTAGTTTCTCATTTAATGATGATACCGATGCAGACATTTTGCTCGCAATGCTCGGTAATTATCCTTTTGAAGTTTTTGAAGAAGAAAGCGGGCTAATAAATGCTTTTCTACCCGGAAATATTCCTCCGGATAGCCTTTTTGAGGATCTGTCTGTCTTGTCCCAATCTTTTCCATTTGTTTATACGGTGGAGAATTTACCCGAAGAAAATTGGAATATTCAGTGGGAAAGTCACTTTTCACCAATTAGTGTAAATGATTTTTGCTACGTCAGGGCAGATTTTCACCCGTCCGTAACCGGCTTTAAACACGAATTGGTTATTACCCCCAGAATGGCTTTCGGCACGGGGCATCATGAAACTACATATATGATGATGGAGGCTATGGAAAATATCCCTTTTAAGGACACCTTAGTTTTCGATTTTGGCTGTGGAACGGGTATATTGGCTATCCTGGCTGTAAAATTAGGAGCTAAAAAGGTCATAGCGCTCGATATTGAAGAACCTGCTGTGGAAAATGCCATAGATAATGCTACACTCAATGGCGTAGGAGATTATATAGATGTTTTTGCCGGAGATTTGAAAGCAGTGTCCCTGTCAGGTCAGGATGTTATCCTCGCAAATATCAATAGAAATGTAATACTCGACGAACTTCCTACGTTAAAAAATCAACTAAGTCCCTCCGGTCTATTACTTATCTCTGGTATTTTATGGTCCGATTGGGATTTGATTATGGATAAAGCCTTATCGCAGGGCTTAAATTTAGTAAGTAAAAATCAGAAAGGTGATTGGATGATGGGCGTTTTTAGCAGGTAATTTTTTATAATTTTAGTATATGAGAATATTCAGGCTTGTTTTGATTTTGTCGTTGTTGCCCCTGCACTTCGTTTTTTCTCAGCGGGTCGATACCTTACCCAAAGATCCGATGGCTTTGTGGGAAACTATCAATAAGTCTGTCATATCACTAAATAATAAGGATTTACTGGAAAAATACAACCTTTATGCACTGGATATTCAATCGACTGCCTATAGCGAAACGCAAAAGAAGTTAATCTATCAGACTTTAGCGATTTTGTGGGGAAGGAAATTACCACTGATTCCCTATATAACTTCCTATTTAGATTATGTGGCATTGTTAAAATCCAATACTCAAAACGCAGATGGGTTCAATTCCTGGCATACGTCCTTTCAATCGCTTCTCGCTTTGCCAGATAAATATACCCCATTTAAAATCAATGATTTTCTAACGCTTTCCTCTTCGTTTGTAGGCCAACAGTTAATTTCAAGCGGAGGAGGTGCCAATTGGATGTTGCAAGGTGGTAAATATTCCTGGGAATGGGAAAATCAGGAACCGAAGTTGATTTTTACTAAAGCACACCTTTCTACAGGTTACAAAACAGATACGATTCATATTTTTGAGACGTCAGGAGTTCTTTATCCTTTTAAAAATCAATGGATTGGCGTAGGGGGAAAATGTGATTGGTCCAGGGTCGGCTTAGATAAAAGTGTTTTTGTGCTGCTAAAAAATTATTCTCTGGACTTAAATCTTAATAAGTTTAAAGCCGATAGCGTTCAGTTAAGCTATCCTTCCTATTTTGGAAAAAATCTTATTGCGGGAAATTTTCAGGATCAAATGGTTTTTCAACCCGATTCCTCTCTTATTTCTTTTCCAAGATTCAATTCTCTGAAAGATAACTTAATTATCAACCAATTTGGCGAGGGAATTAAATTTATAGGCGGCTTTGCTCTTGAAGGTAAAACGGTGATTGGTTTTGGATCAACTGAGAATCCTGCGAAAATTACTTTGGTAAATAATATAGCGAGAACTGCTTTTGTAGGTGCTTCTGAAAAATTTATCCTCAAAAGAGCGGATCAATTAAGTAGCCAGAAAGTAAAATCAACCTTATTTTTAGGTGCTGATTCTATAGTTCACCCCGAACTCATGTTCAACTATAACACAAAGATCCGAACGCTTTTACTACGAAGAGGCGAAAAGGGGAAAGGAAGAAATTTGTTTTATAGCTCTGCCCATAAATTTTCTATTCAAGCGGAAGAACTAGTCATGCAAATTGATAATGATTCTGTTATGATCGGCAGGGAAGCACTTCCCATTTTAAAAAAGCCTTTCGTTCGCTTTGAATCTCTTAATTTCTTTAATGAAAATGAATTTGACGGATTAAAAGGTATTTCTACTCAAAATCCACTCCAATTATTGTATCAAATTTGTCAGGAAAAGCAAACTACGGTTTTTGATGCCCGTATCTTAGCCCCACTTTTGAACCCTAAATATTCTTTGGAAAATATCAGATCCTTATTGTATGAATGGGTAGCTTCAGGTTATATTGAATTTCAGGAAGAGAAAGGCCTGATTATTGTAAACGATAAGGTTCGGTTAACCGTTGAAGCAGCGTTGGGTAAACGTGATTTTGATCGTTTACGCATCGATTCTAAAACGGATGGTGTCAATGCCTGGCTTACGCTAAACAATAAAAGCATTCAGATTCAAGCGGTTAATTTTTTAGATTTTTCCCC
>JAFMBH010000111.1 GCA_017858735.1 Bacteroidota bacterium | reverse complement strand
ATAAAAAATAAAAAATTTGATAAAACAAGTCATTTAAAAACTGAACGGATCAAATTTGAAGCTATTTGCCGCTGTCAATAATGGTAAACAGTCTGTCCTAAAGGGTAATAATGGCCTGCCATTTTCACCATAAAGTGTCCATTTCCCAGGATTATTGGCCCATCCGAACCTTACATATTTAAGATTTAGTACTTTCTCGCTTTTTAAAAATATTTTATTCCCTGACAGAATAGCATTGGCAGGAAAAAACTGGCCATCTTCCCCAGCTGCGGTAAAAGAATTTATTTTTATTCCTGATGCTACTGGCTTAAAACGGGAGGAAAAATAGAGCACCGCTGATCCATTACCTAAAAAAACTGACTTAACTAATTTAGGTGCATCTACCTTAATCCTTAAACCATAATCTTGCACTAAGGCATTCTCAGCTAATCGTTTACCAACCGTTTCTTTATCTTTCGGATGAATATCCAGGGCATCACCTACGTCGATAGCTGTTGCTAAAGAGGTAAATGGCAGATTTAATGCTTCGGATTGTGAAGCACGCAATTCCGCCCAGGTACTCGGACCAGCCAAACTATCTATGGGGCCATAATTGGCCAATTGAACAAAATGAAAGGGCAGATTTGGTTTATTAAATAGTTTTCTCCAATCCTTTATCATTGAGGGAAATAAGGTGCCATATTCTGAAGCTCTATCCGCATTTGATTCTCCCTGATACCAAATAACGCCCTTAAATCTATACGCTGACAATGGAGCAATATTTGCATTATATAAGGCGGTGGGATGAGAAAAAACACTCATATTGGGTACTGTGGGCATCGGAAAATTATTTACATCTATGGCATCCCCCATTTTCATTTCCCATTTGCCATTTAATATTTTATTTCCCCAAAACGCATTAGTATATACACCACCTTTACCACCAACATCAAACACCCTGACAACTAGTAGATTATCTTTTTCCTTCCAAAGAGTATCAGGAAAAAAATAACTCCTAAAATTTCTGGAACCAAAGGATTCTCCAATGAAAGTACCGTTTAACCAAACCCGATCATAATCGTCGATTTGATTTAAACTTATTACCCCTTGATTCCCAACAGAAGGACATGGGCAGTCAAAATTTTGGCGAAACCAAACTTCCCCATCATGATTATACCCCAGATCTTCCCATAAAAGGGGAAATTTAACCTCCACCCAATCCTTTGGCATGTTTTCTGGTAGATACCATTTGTCCTTCATTCCTTTAGACTTCAGATAGTAATTTTTATCCCAATCTATCCGAAATTCAGCAAGTTCCTTGAGCAATTCAATTTTAGTTTTATTTGGTGCCAACGTTTGTTCAACAGTAGATTTGAAAGCATCCAGCGGTAAAAGGGCTTCAGCACTCATCCACGTTTCAATGGTGGTAGCACCCAAACAACTCACCACTATACCAATGGGAACATTTAATTTAGACTGTAAATGTTTTGCAAAATAATAAGCGGTACCTGATAATTGACCAGCCGATTTTTCATTTAAATTTTGCCAAAGCCCGCCTGCGATATCTCTGGAGGGAATCAGATCGGTTTCAATTTGCACATTAAAAAAATGAATGGGATAAGGTGAATTAAAATCTGCTTTGCTCGTCTTAATCCCCAACATATCCAGTGTATATTGCATGTTAGATTGACCCGAACATAACCAAACCTCACCTATATATATATCATTTAAACGCCAGGTTGTATCGGAAGAAATAGTCATTTCATAAGGTCCGCCAGCTGCAAAAACCCCGATATCACATTTCCATTTTCCTGACTCGTCCGTTTTGACGACTTTTTGTACATTTCTAAACTTAACAGTAACGTCCTGTCCTTTATCGGCCCATCCCCATATAGTAATCACCTCATTTCTTTGCAAAACCATACCATCCCTGAAAATATGCGGCAGCTTCAACATAGCCGAGACAGAGACTGTTGAAAATCCAATCCATATCAGTAAAAAAAGAACAGATTTCTTAAAAACCCAGGGGTGAAAAGTAGGTAGAGGAAGATTCATTTTATAAAAATATTTAGTATGTTTAAACATATAATCAAATCTAATGATTATCTTTAAATGAAAGATTATTTTAAATACATTTTAAAAAATAAAAAGGATGAAAATTTCGAAAACGCCTACTTTTCAGGTTAACGGAATCATTTTAATATTATTAATATTTTCTTTAACCACTTTATCCGCACAGGAAAAATCGGAAAAGATTGCTTCCTCCGCACAAGATTGGAATTCACTGTTCCAAAGGAAAAAAGGATGGTTTGGTGGAGATGGAATTTTTGCCATTCCTATGGATGGGAAAGAATATATTCAGGCAAATGATTCCACAGAAACCCTATTTATTTTCAGCGACTCTGTTATTGGAGAAATTGGCGCTGATGGAACACTTAAAAAGAAGGAAGATTTCAATTTTGTAAACAACGTAGTTGCTGTATTAAAGGGGAAAGAACCCATTGCTGAAAATTTTAAATTTTATTATCCAACCGATAAATCAGGAAAAAACACCTCTGTTTTTAAACCAAATACTCCAAATACAAAGCCAGGTGAATATTACTGGTTAGGCGATGGATTTGTGAACGTTGACAAGGACAGCACTCTTTATATTTTTGCTTATCGAATCACTCATATTGATCCAATCACCTCATTTTTCGACTTTGATCAGGTAGGCGTAACCTTATTGGCTATTCCCAAAAACACCCCAATACCCTTTGAAAAAGGAGTTAGACAAATAGAAACACCCCTACAATTCCCTTATGCACCAAATGTTGGGATGACGACCTTTGGAAGTGGCATCATTGTAAATACAAAAAGCGCGGGTGCACCAAATCCTGATGGCTATATTTATGTTTTGGGAACAGGAGGACTTGAGAAGGATCTGCTCATTGCTCGTGTAAAACCGGAGAATTTTGAAAATTTTGACCAATGGACCTATTGGGATGGGGCAAAGTGGAATGCGGATAAAACTAAAGTCAGAGGAGTAACCAAAGGCGTTTCCAATGAACTAAGTATGAGTCCTGCCGATAATGGCCGATGGATATTGGTACATCAGCTATTCGGGATGACACCTGAAGTATCTATTCAAATGACAAAGTCGATCACCGGACCTTATTTTCCTACACGAAATGTATGGCATTGCCCGGAATTAGAGGAAGATTTAGACTATTACGCATACAATGCAAAGGCATACCCTCATCTTTCCAAACCAGGAGAATTGCTCATCAGTTATAATGTAAATTCTTTTGATTTCTTCAAAGATATTTTAACTGATCCAACACATTGCCGGCCTAGGTTTATCACCATTAAGATACATTAACGCCCAATCGTTTTTGTTGTAATCATGAATGTTCGACAGGCGTTTTTGTTACCTCAAAATACTGATTAATTTTATCTGAAATTTCTGCACTGCTTGGCAACAAATTTTGGTATTCCTTTGGTAAAATGGTAGAGGTATTATAAGTGGACACCCCTATTGGCATTGTGCTTCTTTTTAATGAGTATTCAACGATAGTTCTGTCTTTGCTTTTGCAAATAATGATACCGATGGCTTCATTTTCGTGGGGTAATTTTACTCTGTCGTTCAAAATAGAGAGATAAAACGCTATTTTGCCTTTATATTCCGGTAAAAAATCGCCAATTTTTAATTCGATGGCTATGAGACATTGCAATTGACGGTGGTACAAAAGTAAATCAATAAAATACTCTTTGTCGCTAACGGTTACTTTGTATTGATTTCCTACAAAAGTATAGAATTGTCCAAGCTCTAAAAGAAAACCACGAATGTTTTTAATAAGCGCTTGCTCCAATTCACTTTCAGAATGTTCATCGGCAAGATTCAAGAAATCAAAGGTATATTCGTCTTTTACAGCTAAATAAGCTTGATTTTTAATCTTTTCCGATAAGGTTTCTTCAAAATTGGTTTGATTGAGTAAGTACCTTTCAAATGTTTTATTTTCAATTTGATGAATTAAAACGTTTTTTGTCCAGCCAAATTTTTTGGTTGAAAGGATATAAAATTGTCGTTCCTGGTTGTTTTTACATTTTTTTAATATAGTGATGTGTTTACTCCAACTAATTTCTCGTACCAGTGGTACGAGAAATTCAACGGATTGATATTCAGTATAAAACTGTGACATCAACCATAAATTACCCGCCGAAAATCCACCAATACCCGGGAATTCATTTTGTAGCTCTTTTGACAATTTTGGCACAATGGCTTTGCCCAGTTTTCTCCTTGTTTTTCAGCAATGGATTTTCCAATTTCCCAATATAAATGAATGAGTTGCGTATTTACAACTTTTAATGCTTCGTACTGAGCTTGCCTCACTTTTTGCTTTATATCAGCAATAAAATGATGTTGTAAAATTTCTATATTGGCAGTCCTTTAAGTTAATCTATTTAATTGGCGTTTACCCCACATATTGGAAATTAGTTTTTTATAAGGAATTTTTGTAATGTGCCAACGACCAAGATTGGTGGCGAATAAATAGGCTCCACCCTCGCCTCCAAAGGCAATATTTGTTGGATTCGTTAGGGTATGGGCTTCCCAGTCATTAATGAGGAGGGTAACTTCCTGCTGCGGTGAAATTTTATAAATGGCATTTGGCGTATAACAAGAAACCAGTAAATTTCCATCTTCATCGAAGGCTAATCCATCGGGTACTGTTTGTGGAAGGGTGGCAAATACCGATCTAATCCCAGGATTACCATCGCTTTGTATCTCTATTTTTTCAATGCCTGGCAGGAAAGAACAAACGACAAACAGAGCATCTCCTTTGGGCGAAAGCGCCATTCCATTGGCAAAATTAAAGGGGCCGTTATGCCAGATGATTCCCTCTCCCTCCTTATTAAATTTTTGAATATTCCCAATTATTTGCCGAAATGCTCCACTTTCCGAAACATACAAATTACCTTGATTGTCAAATACCGGATAATTTGGTATTGAAAATGAGGCCCCCTGAGCACCCCTGGTGAAAATAGAAAGGTCCTTAGTTTCAATGTCAAGTTTCCAAACACATTTGTTTTTGAGATCGCAAACGGCTAACCATTCGTAGGAAGGATGAAAAGCTAGCCCCAGATTAAACCCACCTGTTTCTGCAAAAAGCGTAACCTTCCCAGAGTGATTAATATGATATATTTGACCCGCTTCGCCGCCGGCCCATAGACTGCCATCCTTATGAAAGGCTAAACCCTCTGGATGATCCAAGCCATCGGCAAAAATGGTACAATCAGTAATATTAATTTCCATAGTTTACATTTCAAAAGATTAAAAAACGGAGGCTTTCAAGGAGGTAGTTTTACTTTCAAATGGTTTTAATACTGGCCATTGATGCTTCACCATATCCACTTCTGGGGTAGCCGACCATTTATTTGTCCAAGGCTCCAAAGCAATAGAATATGTTTTTCCCCACCAGGGAGCATCTTGTATGCCATATCTTTCCTGCCAGAACCAAATATATGGAAAATCATCTTCATTCCAATCCAACCTAAAAGAGACTTTTTTCTCAGCATCTGAGATAATATAGTAAGCATTTTTTTGAAATCCAGACAAATACAGTAGCTCGGAATATGGAAAATCACTGGCTGCAGGAACGTGACTTGCGTCTGATAAATTTCCTTCCAAATCGAGACCTAATGGCCAGGAGAACTGTTTTCCCGGCGAAAACCTTCTTTTCTCAGGCATTAAAGGTTCTGCTTCAAAATGTTGGGCATTGGTAGTAATAAGGCTGCCATTTTGCAAAAAGGGAAGACCAAAAGCAATGTGGTGTCCCCACATATAAGAAAAATCGACAGCAGATTCATTGGTCAAAACCTCCTCAATAAACAAAGTGGGTTCACCTTTTTTGATCGTCAATATTTTTTCAATAAGTAAAGGAACGCGCAATGGTCTGTTCCAGCATTTTATAGAAATTTCACTGTCTGTATTATTTAGAATGGCATATTGCCATACATTTAGCCAAACCTCACCATGTTGCCCTAAGGAGGCGCCTCTATACATAAATGGCTGACTATTAGGTAGTATTTCTTGCCATCCACCGTAATAATAATCTTCAAATTGATTCAAAGTATCTCTGCGCTGGGAAATATATTCTCTCGGATTATGAATTGGTTTATCCAACCTAAGCATCAGATTCAGAGATTCCTTTTTGTAGGTAAACTCAAAAATATCACTCCCCCTACCCATGAGAATGCCAATTTTCAACCATTTATTTTCTAAAAAAACGACCGGCATATTATTCAACAACCAATCTGTTTGAAGCTTACAACCAGCTTCTTGATGAAAAGACGAGGACATGTCTAATGGTTTAATGATTTAATAATGCCATTCATAAATCCAAGGGCATAAGCCATACCTGCGTGCCAGGGAGCGGCACAAGACATTTCAGGCGTATGATCCGGAATCAGAACACCATCATAATCATGTTTTTTCAATATTTTCATTACCCTTACCATATCCAAATCCCCTTCATCAACAAAAACCTCCTGATAAAAAGGAACTTTTCCTTTCACATTTCTAAAATGAATATAGCCTATTCTATCTTGGGGTAAGTATTTTTCCATAAAATCATAAACATTACCCTCCTGCATTTCCTGAAGCGTACCCAGACAAAGTTCAAATCCATTACTGGGGCTATTTGAAATTTCAAGCAACCTTTCGTATCGGGAAATACTTGTAAATAGTCTTCCAGAATTTCTAAGATTTTCCATGGGAGGATCATCGGGATGCGCGACCAATTTTACCCCATTCTCTTCCGCCACTGGCAACATGATGTGTAAAAATTCCGATAATCGTTCCCACATTTCTGTATATGAAACACCCTGCAGATGCCCTTCTCCGGCCTCTTCATAGTGCATATTCCACACCATCCCTTTAGGAATTGGGGCATTTATATCGATTTTAGAGGCATCGAAACGCACTGATGGAGCATTTCCCCTTGATTCCGTAACATTTGTCCAGCCCCAAACACCCGCCAAACTAAAGTAATAACCCAAAACAGGAATGCCAGCAATACCTACGTTTTTAATCAACACCTTCATCTGTTCCATTTGAACATTCTTGCGGGGACCATCGAGTAAAATATCATACCAATGGGCGGGATCAAAATTTTCAATGGCTTCCAGTTTCAGACCATGACTTTCAATTTTTTTTCTCAATGAAACAAGATCATCTAATTTCCAAGGTATATCTTTATTTGGTGAGTAGCCCCAACCATTCAGATAATCCTTAGTCAAGGTAGGATTCTCACCCCCTTTTACATAATCTATAAGTTGAGCAACAATATGGGTTGCACCCGCTTGTTTTGCAAATTGAAAGTTGCTATCATTCAGTAAACTTTTATACAGACCAAGACCTAATTTCATTTAAGCAGCATTAAAATGTGTAAATTTTCTATGGAAGATAAATGAATCTTTGGGTATTTACAAATGCAATGACTAAATTTGGAGAAACGTTAAATAAGGAAAATGGGAATTACTACAAAGGAGGTTGTTGTTATAACAGGGGGAAGTAAAGGGATAGGATTTGCCTCAGCAGCCCTTTTTCTGGAAGCAGGTAAGCGGGTATGTATTTGGGATACAGAAAAACCAGAAGATGATTTTTTAGATAAATATAAGGATAATTTAATTTATATAAAATGCGATGTATCAAAGGAAAAATCTATAATTAATGCCTTAGAGGAAACTGAAAAAAAGTGGGGAAATATACAGACTTTGGTGTGTAGTGCTGGGGTACAGAGGTATTCCACCGTTACAGAAACAACGGAAGAGGAGTGGGATTTTGTTATGGGGGTAAATCTTAAGGGATCTTTCCTGGCCGCAAAACACTGTATTCCATCTATGCAAAAGAACGGAAAAGGGGTGGTTATACAGATATCGAGTGTTCAGGCATTTTATTCTCAGGAAAAAGTTGCCCCGTATGTAACTTCAAAATCGGGACAATTGGGCCTCATGCGAAGCATCGCCGTTGACTATGCGCCCAGCATTCGCAGTGTGGCCATTTGTCCTGGAACCATCGATACGCCAATGTTGCAAGATGCTGTAAATCTTTCAGCAGATCCGGAAGCCGTGCTTCAGGAATGTGCTGACATGCATTTGGCAGGAAGAATAGGAAAAGCGTGGGAGGTAGCTAAATTGGTAAATTACTTAGCCAGTGACGATGCCTCGTTTATAACGGGCCAGTATTTCCGGATAGATGGAGGGATGGGCGTAATGATAGCCGGTTCAAAGAGGTAGTAAGTTTAAAACGCTTTGGATTTCTAGGACTAGTTGGAAAAAACCAATCAGATATCATCTAAGGAAAAGCCTTTATAAAAGATTTTATATCCTTCAAAATGATTCATTAAACAAGAGGATTTTTCCTCTAAAACTTTCAGATTGATATTATTTTTATTTCGCTTAACTTCGGCAAATAATACTATTTTATCAAGTTCATTGATAGCTACGATATTTATTTCATTCTGATTTTTACCATCCCAGTACGGACCGATGATATTGTATTTTTTTTCCGCTTTTAACCTTTCTGTGAAATATTTTTCTAATATTTTGCCACTATATGTTGTGTAATCCCGTGAAATAATTTCTTTTAGATAATCTAAATTACCCATTTCCACCGCACTTCGGTATTTGTAAATAAAACGAAACCAAAAATTAAGAAAATTATCTTCTAAAGCATATTTTAATTTCCTGCTATTAGGTTTTGAAAAAATGGGTCTTACCTTTTTTATCAAGCCAAAATCCTTTTCCAGGCGGTCCAGAAATCCCCCTGTTTGAATTTCCATAATAGATTCAATCTCTACCCTTGCCGTTTTCCCGGAAGCAATCAGTGATAAAATTGAAAAATAGTTCCCATATTCTTTGCCAAATTCTTCAATCAAGACATGCTTTCCCTCATCTAAAAAAAGAGAATTTTCATTTAATATTAAATGCAGCATGTCAGACAATGAGAATGCCCGGGCCTGAACAAAAAGTTCTACATATTTTGCCACGCCACCGGTAAATAAATAAAAAGCCAACAAATCTTCTGAGGAATATTGAGGTGAATAATCGTTTAAAATAGATTTGAGCGTTGACAAATCAAATCCTTTCAAATGCAATCTATGGGTTGCTCTTCCAAAGAGAGGCTCCTTTGAATTTTCAAAAATCTTTGCCATCAATGAATAGACGGAACCGCATAAAATTAAATTGAGCTTACTATCTTGTTTATTACTGTCCCAAATATTTTGCATGGCCGAAAAAACAGCAGGATTTACCGAATAAAATTCCTGAAATTCATCTATGAATAAAGTAAAATGACGATTTTTTGATAAATCCATTATAAATCCAAATAACTCTTTGAAAGATTTTATCTCTCCAAACAAAGGGATTTGTAATCTATCCTTTAATTGTTCCGTAAATTCTGCACATAATAATATTTCACTTTTTTTGGCAATAAAAAAATAAAGCATATTCTGCTTTTCTGTCGCTTTAATTAACAGGCTGGTTTTCCCAATACGCCTTCTTCCTACCACGAAAGTCATTTGGGCAGTATCTATTGACCTATTTTCAATGCGGTCTAATAAGGCTAATTCAGATTCCCTGTAATAAAATTTCATAATTATCGTAATTCAAATTACAGTAATGCCGGTTGCGATAATAAAATTACGATTTAAATTTTAAAAAATACGCAAAAAGAATCAACAGGTAGAATTTAATCATTGAGCATCAGAACTGTTCCCTAATGACCATTTGGGCTTATTCTGTTACAAGATGAATGAATATTTGCCCTTATTATGTTACATTTGATAAAAGTATTTGAATGGAATTACCCTATTATACTGCCACAGTATTGCCAGAATATATAGCATGGTTTGTCTCATTTGATTTGAAATCAA
>JAFMBH010000110.1 GCA_017858735.1 Bacteroidota bacterium | reverse complement strand
GCACAAAATGTTTCATTGTACACTTTTGGTCCCTGGCGGCACAAAATGTTTCATTGTACCATTTGGTCCCTGGCGGGATAAATGTTTCATTGTACCCTTTGGTCCCTTGCGGCAAAAAATGTTTCATAATACCCTTTGGTCCCTTGCGGCAAAAATTCCCCAATAATAAATGTGTGAATGGTTTGTGCCGTGAATTAGGGAATCTATCTGTATTGTAAAAGGGCGAATTCAATTCGCCCCTACCAATGGGGTATTACGATATATTATCCACTAATTAATTAAATGTCATATAGATATATATTTTATAAATGATGTGAAAAATTTTTATTTTAACGAAATATGTATTTATATTTACCATTCTTTTAGAAAGTTAACCTCTCCAAATCACCTGCAGTGTATCCAAAAATACACTCTTAATTACCGTATTGGAGATATGAGAATATTAATCACTTTTGTTTTTTTGTCCCTGACCATCCTTGCCAAAAGTCAAGAAGTAAGTCCGCAGCGTTTAGTTGAATCTGCCAGGAAAGAGGGTAAAACCTTTGGTACTTATGCTTTATTCACTGAAGAAAATGGTTCGCTTCGACAGTATAAAGGGGCAAATGAAGCCTTTTCGGAGAAGAAATTTTTCTCTACCTCTCCCACTCGAATAAGACGTTTATTGGATGACGCGCCAAATCAATTCATTCTCATTCTTCCGGGGCTTAAAGAAAGTCTCTCCCTTGAATTAGTTGCCATCGATTTATTAAGCAGTGATTTTCAAATGATTCATGCTTCGGGTGTAACCATAGAGGAAAATTCAGATATTCAGCATTTCCGGGGGATAGTTGGGAAAACCCCAGGCTCTTTTGCCGCTGTAACCGTTAGTGAATCAGGTATTCAAGGATCCATTTTCACAAAAGAAACAGGAATGCAGGTATTCGGACCAATGGAAGAAACAGAAGGAAATCCAAATGTTCCCCATATTTTATATCCTGCCGACGCATTTCCCACTAAAGAAAAATTATCCTGTTTAACCCCGGGTGATACGAGACCATATAGCCCACAGGAATTAAGTAGCAATGCTACCTTAAGAACTGGTCCTAAATGTGTTAACGTTTATTTAGAGGTTGATAACGATATATTTACAGACAAAGGAGGTACAACTAATTCGACGGCATTCATGACCGGATGGTTCAATCAAGTAGCTACTTTGTATGCCAATGAAAACATAAATCTAAGGCTAAGTGGATTATTCCTTTGGGATGTTCCAAGTCCATATACAGGAAGTGATTACAATATGCTTACCCAGTTTGGTGCGCAAAGACAGACGATTAAAGGTGATATTGGACAATTGGTTTCTTACAAAGGCCGGGGAGGTATAGCCTGGTTAAATGGGGTTTGCGCATCATCAACTCGATTTAAATTAAGTTTTGGCAGTGCGCTGAAATCATTTCAAAATGTACCGGCATTTTCATGGAATGTGATGGTTATGGCTCATGAATTGGGGCATATTTTAGGTTCTCAACATACGCATGCCTGTGTATGGAATGGAAATAGTACCGCATTAGATGGTTGTGCCGGAGTTACAGAGGGTGGTTGTGCGCTCCCCCCACTCCCTCCAAATGGAGGAACTATCATGTCTTACTGCCATAATACTTCCGTTGGCACTAAATTTGGAAATGGATTTGGAGAACAACCCGGAAATGTGATTAGAAATCGTATTGCTTCGGCAACTTGCCTACAAACATGTCCCCCAATTGATAATTCAGGTACGGGTTCAGGAACGGGCGGTGGATCGTCTAGTGGAAATGGAACAGGTTCAGGAACAGGAACAGGTTCAGGTTCAGGTTCTGGTTCAGGTTCAGGTTCAGGAACAGGCGGCGGCTCCAGCGGAAATGGAGCAGGTTCGGGAAGTGGAACGGGAACAGGTTCAGGAACGGTTGACTCTTGCCGGACAATAAAATTAGAGTTAACGCTTGATCTATTTGGTACTGAAACTACCTGGCAATTAAGAGATAGTGCTCAAGCAGTCAGACTTTCTGGCGGCCCCTATTTAAATAAAAGAAATGGGCAAAAGGTAAATGCTCAAATTTGCCTCATGCCTGGCTGTTATACACTACAAATTGCAGATAATGGCGGTGATGGACTATGTTGCAGTTATGGTAATGGAGGATTTATCATTTCAAATGTTAAAGATTCAGTCCTTTCGAGATCTGGATCGTTTACAAATAACACCAATCTTAATTTTTGTGTCCCTAAATCAGTTTCAAGTGGTAGTGGATCGGGAAGCGGAAGCGGATCTGGTTCAGGTTCTGGTTCAGGAAGCGGATCTGGTTCAGGAAGCGGAAGTGGAAGTGGAAGTGGAAGTGGATCAGGTTCAGGTTCAGGAGGCGGAACAGGTACCCCTGATTCAACTTGTTTATTTTTAGATCTGATAAAAAATAAAGTTTTAACCTTTGCAGGGACACAAGATTTAGGTACCGTTGAGATCATAGAAAATGGAAAAGGCGCACACCTAAAGGCAAATGCCTGGAAAAAAATCATGGGAAATTATGTAGTTACATCTAATACCGTTGTCGATTTTGAATTCAGAAGCAATCTCGCTCCAGAAATCATAGGCATTGGTTTTGATAATGACGAAGAAATTAGTGCAAATTTAAGTTTTCAAGTAGGCGGCTACCAGCGATGGGGTATACAAAATTATAGATCTTTTAATAGCCTTTCTAATTGGCAGAAAGTATCTATTCCTGTTGGAAAATTTTATACAGGGACCTTTTCCAGATTTGTGCTTATTTGCGATGAAGACAGATTTAATCCGCCCGGAGATGCAATGTACAGAAATATACGCATTCATCAGGGCAATTGCACCGCTGCCTTACCAAACAAACCCGTAACTCTGGAAGAAGATATACAGGAAACCATTTACCTGTTTCCTAATCCGGGAAATGGTGTTTTTAATATCCAAATGAATGGAAATTTCGATGATGACATTTTCCTGAGTCTTTTCTCCATGTTGGGAAACAAGGTGTCAGATCAACTAATTTCAAAAAATGATCAACATAAAACAATACCTTTATCTGCTTCAAACCTAAACCCGGGAATTTATTTCTACCAATGGAGATCGGGTCAAAAAACAGGTAAAGGGAAATTAGAAGTTATTTCAAATTAGCGCTTTTTACAAAAAACTGATTCAAATTAATATTTCAAACACAGGATTAAGACCTAAAGGATTTTGTGATTACTAAAATTTTGGACGGTTATCAGTGAACTTTTACTGCCTGGGAAAATAAAGATTTGATGTTAGCTTTTATGAGGAATGGTTCCCACCTAAAAGCTATAGAATCATTTCGCGCAATAGCCACTGGAAAAACCGTCGGAATGGAATCTACTAAAAGGCATTGTCTGCAAATTATTAAAAAAGAATCAATCGGGTAAAACCCTTTGGCGAAAGGTAATTGGAGGAAACAGTTATGACAAAGCTGGCGGATTTCTAAAAACTGAAACTGGCGAATTATATGTAGTAGGTTCAACAAGCTCGTTTGGGAAAGGTAATTACGATATTTGGGTAATTAAAGTAGATGCAGAAGGAAGAATAATCTGGGCAAATACTTACGGGGATTATTTGAATGAATATGGGTTTAAAATATACGCTACAAAAGAGGAAGATACTTTCCAGATTATCGGAATAAAACAAGTGTGTAAAACAATAAATGTATCAAATGAATGCATTATGAAAGATTGGAAATTCACCATTGACAAGAATGGAGAAATAATATAAATTTTGAAAAATTACAAAAAGCAATGGCCATCCATAACAGGACGGCCATTGCTCTTAATATTTTAAACTAATATAATAAAAAATTAAGGAACCACCACTGTTTTTGCAGGTAATTCCTTTGTGGAGATAGATCTTCTCGAGGTAGTTTTTTTCTTTCCTGGTGTTACCAGCGCCATTTCGAAAGCCTTCTCAATATTTAGAATACCCCCTGACACTGAAAGAGAAGAGAACGGAATTTTTTCATCGTCGGTACCAGGCTTTACAACTTTTTGATTTTGCTTAATGGCTGATTCCATCAATATAGATTTAATCTGGACCACAGTCAAGTCAGGAAAATACGAACGTAAAAGAGCAGCTGCCCCAGCTACCATAGGAGCTGCCATACTGGTACCTGGATAGCTATCGTATTTGGAACCTACTACGGTGGAATAAATATCTACCCCCGGAGAAAATAAATCGACTCTTTTGCCACTATAGTTAGAAAAATCAGCAGCCAGATTTTCATCACCCTCCCAATTTAAAGCACCTACTTCCAGCCAATTTGGAGCAAATTTAGGCCCAAATAATCCTTTCTTACTAAATTCATCATTAGGATAATTATTCGTACCATTATTTTCACTTCCGTCATTTCCCGCAGCATGCACTAATAAAACATCCTTTTTTACTGCATATCGAATAGCTTCATCTACTGCCTTTTTATAGGGGGAATATCCTTTACCAAAACTCATATTAATAACCTTTGCCCCATTATCCACAGCATACCTGATAGCATTAGCCACGTCCTTATCCCTTTCATCCCCATCTGGAACTGTTCTGACTGACATTATACGAACATTATCTGCTACGCCGTCAATACCTATATTATTCCCTCTTACAGCGCCGATAATGCCGGCGACATGCGTTCCATGATTAGCATCAGGACCTCTAACATCGTTATTTCCATAGTGTTTTTCGGTTACATCAGCGTAATTATCACCCACTAAAATTCGCGGATCATAATCTGGATTATAATTATAGTTATATCTACCATCAAAATAATCATAAGCTTCATTTAATTGATCTATAAAACCTTCAAATGAAGCGCCTTGACCCATTTGTGCTTTTAATATTTGTACAAGTCTTGCCAACATCTGGTCAGGGCCTGGTTGCACTTTATCCAAATCATCCAGAGTAATTCCTGTTTCTTTTCCTAATTGTTTTGTCAATTTTGCCACAGATTCCTTTAAAGCCTTATAAGTAGGCCAGGTTTCACCTAAAGATTTCCTTTCACCTAAAACCTTCTCCTCTATTTCCTTGAACTCTGTAAATCTTTTTTTATCTTTTGCAGATAAAGAATTAGGATCTGCTTTGTCGAACTCTTTTTTGTATGAAGCGTATAGCCTGGTAATTTCCAAATTATCATGATAAACATTTTCACCTTTAGAATTACCAATAAAATTCCAACCATGGATATCGTCAATATATCCATTATTGTCATTATCAATACCATCGCCCGCAATTTCCCCTGGATTTATCCACATAACTGATTTTAAATCTTCGTGTTCATAATCCACGCCCGAATCAATAACGGCTACTACTACAGTTTCCCCCTTTTTACCAGCCATGCTGCGCAATCTGTTATATAAGGATTCTGTGCTTAGACCTGGAAAACCATCTTGTTTAGGGTCAAGATTAAACCAATTTTTGGGTGCTTGTTCTTGTGCTGTAAGGAATGTAAAACCAAGACCCAAAAGAATTAGAAAAAAACGTGCTGGCATATTTTACTTATTTTATATTAAAAAAGTTTTACAAGATAATAGTTTAGTAGAAATAACGCATAAAAATTAAAAAGTATGCTGAATTTTAATTTTTTTTGAATAATTCTTTAAACTTTAGCTATTTTGGGGTATCTAAAACTTTAAACAAAAAGATTGAAAATTAATTACCTATTTATATTTATGACGGCAATAAGCAGTATTGCCTTTACTCAATCTAATGAAGGAAACAGATTTCACCTTGCATTCTTAGAACATATCGATATTGGTAGAAATAATATGGTGGTTATGATTACCTCCAAATATAATACCTCAGGCACCGTTGAAATGCCTCTTTTAGGCTGGAAACAATCTTTTTCGATTATTGCTAATCAGGTTACTATTATTACCTTACCTAAAACGGCTGAAACCGTAGGCTCTGAAATCGTGTCTTCCAACGGAATTTCGATAAGTAGCGAAAAGAATATTAGTGTTTATATGCATCAATATTATAATAACCGATCTGAAGCGTCCGTCGTTTTACCTGATGATGCTTTAGGTAATGATTACTATGCCATTGCATATAAAGCTTTTCAGCAAGGTAATAATGTTTACCCTAGTGAACTTCTGATTGTTGCTGTAAAGGATGATACGGAGATTGAAATTATTTTAAGTGACCAAACTAAGGGAGGTAGAAAAAAAGGTGAATCCATTAAGATTACCTTATCTCCTGGACAGACCTATCAGGTTCAAACCTCCATAGGTAGCAGTGATATTACAGGAACTCGTGTTTTGGGAAATAAACCTTTTGCTTTATTTGCAGGAAATTCCTGGACACCCATGATATGTGATGCCAGAGATAATTTATTGGAACAAATGTATCCAATCTCAACCTGGGGCAAAGAATTTATTTCCGTTTTAAGTGCTCAGGTTACCCTCGATGTTTTCAGAATATTAGCGTCGGAAGATGAAACGACCATAAATATTCAAAGTAGCACAAAAGACACTTACAAGTTAAATAAAGGACAATTTATTGAATATCAAAAAGGGGAATCCACCTATATTTCTTCTGATAAACCCATTGCTGTAGCTCAATATAATGTTGGAGGCCAGTGTGGCGGAAATCCTAGTCGTCTCGGCGATCCCTCCATGGTTTTATTAAATAGTATTGAACAAATAAGGGATACAGTTACTCTTTACAATTCTAATTTCCAACAAATTACTGAGAATTATCTCAATGTAGTAGCTCTTTCCACTGACATTGCAAAGGTTACGCTCGACGGTACACCCTTGGGCAATATTCCAGGAGTTATAGGCACTATTACTGGAAATTCAAAATATTCTTTCGCAAGGATTAAGGTGAATGCCGGTTCTCACACCCTTATTTCTAACGGTTGTGGAATGTCCGTAACAGCTTATGGATATGGAAATGCGGAATCGTATGCCTATAATGGTGGAGCAAGTTTCAAACCTATCAATGCCAGTCCATTGCCCGAGGGTGGATGTCTTAATGACTCTATTTTATTTGATGTAGGATTAACCCTACCCCGATTTTCCCTTTTCTGGCATTTTGGAAATGCTGACAGTACCAGAATGAACATCGTCAAACGTTCCTTCAATTCCTTAGGACCTCAACCTGTTCTGTTAGCTATTAACGATCAATGTTTAAAGAAACTGGATACCATAAGAGGTAATATAAATATTACCATTCCAGGTACACTATCTGTTCCAGGTTCGATATTGATTTGTGAAAATGAAACGCTATCACTCATAGTGGACGATAAAAAATCGGAAATTTATCAATGGACTGGTCCGAATAATTTTTTTAGCACCGATAAAAATCCTTCCCTTTTAAAGGCAAACCCTACTTTTTCTGGAAATTATTCTGTCGTTGGTATCTTAGATGGATGCCCCACCCTTCCTGGCATTACCAAGGCGACTGTAAAAGCTAATCCAAAACCTAATTTGGGAGCTGATGCATTAATATGTCCAGATGAACCTACTTTTAATTTAAAACTTCAAGCAGGATTTTTTTCAAGATATTTGTGGCAGGATAATAGTTCATTACCTTATTTTCAAGTTCAGGAGGAAGATACCTACACCGTAGGTGTTTGGGATGAATTGGGCTGTTTTGGCGTTGATACCATTGTTTTAGAACGTAAATGTCCCACAAAAATCTATGCACCTACCGCATTCAGCCCTAATAAGGATGGTATAAATGATTTATTTTTTCTTTACGGCGATGATATCCTATCCTTTGATTTAAAAATTGCAGACCGGTGGGGGAACATAGTTTTCAAAACTAACAATTTCCAAGAGGGCTGGAACGGTCAACATCGGGGTATTGATTTAGATCCAGGAATATTTGTATGGATGGCAACCATTGAAGGTTATCGGAGAAATGGGAAAACATTTATCGAAACAAAGAGTGGAACTGTCGCCTTAATTAGGTAAGTTTACTTTCATGTTTTTATTAAAAAAAGTCAGTTATTTCCTAAGATTCTATCAGCGTGCGGTCACCATTTACGACTTGCACTCTCCGGCGTTGGCAAAATACCTTTTACCCCTTTTTTATGGTAAGAAACCAAAACTAGCTGCTATTGAAACCAGAAGAAAATCCTTATTAAAGGACAAAAGAAAGCTGACGAAGACAGAATTTGGCGCTGGATCAAATTTCCAGACGGGTAACACCCTATTTATTAATAAAATGGCTGCCAGTAGTCCTGTTTCATCTGAAGAAGGTATTTGGCTCGCATTAATTGCCAATCAACCTGGCACTAAAACCATATTAGAATTAGGCACCCATTTTGGTCTTTCTACATCTTATCTGGCTTCTTTAAATAAAAAAGTGCAAGTATATACTATTGAAGGTTGCCCGGAAACAGCAGCGATAGCTACTGAAACCTTTGAATTATTAGGCTTAACTGACCGTGTTCACCAACAAGTTGGCTCATTTGACGAGCTGCTTCCTTCTTTTTTACCTCAATGTCCACCTATAGATTTACTTTTTATTGATGGAAATCACCGAGGTAAACCCTTAATTCATTATCTTAATGTATGTTCCCCCTATCTTTCCCACGAAGGAATTATAGTGCTTTCAGATATCTACTGGTCTGAAGATATGGCACAAACCTGGGACAATATTTACGAAAAAAATACCAAGTTTCATGCCATTGACCTTTTTCACTTTGGCTTATTAATACCCAGACAAAATGAAAATTGGGGAAGGCACACCGTTTCAATCATTGATTTGTTGTGGAAACCATGGCGTATTGGGATAAAATAGGGTAAAATAGCAGGATTGATATAAAATATACTCAATTTTTATGCATAATCAATCGCAAAATTACGGACAAAAAACATAAAATTATTTTTGACATAAAATCGACACTTTCCAGGTTTTGGTTTATCCCATGATAATGGTGACTTTTAATGTATATCTTTGAAAAAAAAGAACCATGAAATTTGCCAATGTAACGGATGATATTGCTTTTAGAAAAATTTTTGGGGACGAAAATAAGAAAGTGGTACTCATTTCCTTTTTAAATGCGGTACTCTGTCTAGAGGGAGAACATAAGATTACGGATTTGTATTTTCCAAATACCTTCCAACTACCTAAATTCAGAGATGGAAAATCTACCATTCTTGACGTAAAAGCAACAGATGAAAGTGGGAGATCCTTTTTAGTAGAAATGCAGGTAGCAGATATAAATGGGTTCAGCAAACGTGTACTTTATTATACTTCCCTTGGATATGTCTCCCAAATAGACCGTGGGGTATTTTATGATAAGCTCCGGCCTACCATTTTTATTGGAATTCTTCAGTTTAACATGTCAAATAATGACAAATATATCCATAGACATCAAATTTTGAATGTGGAGACTGGCGAAAGGCTATTAATGGATATGGAATTCAATTTTATCGAACTGCCTAAATTTAAGTTGGAGTTAAAAGACTTAAATACAGTTTTGGAAAAATGGATTTACTTTATAAAAGAAGCTGAACATTTGAATATTATACCTGACAATATGGATGATAAAGGGTTACAAACCGCATTTGAGTCAGCAAATATCCAAACCTGGACCAAAGAAGAACTTCTGGCATACGATTATTCTGGCATGAGAGAAACAGATGAACGACTAAAAATTGAACGAGGAATGGAAAAAGGAATGGAGAAAGGAATGGAGAAAGGAATGGAGAAAGGAATGGAGGTAGGATTAGAAAAAGGCAAATTGGAGATTGCTCAAAAAATGAAACTAAATGGCATGTCGTCTTCTCTTATCCTGGAACTAACTGGCTTGAATCTTTAATAATCCAATCATAAAGATAGAAGGTGGGTAAATTATTGTACCCACCTTCTATAATTACAGTTTTTACTTCTTAAAGTACTTCACTGGCACATTCATATTATAAAAAGTGAATGCCCATTTATCAGCTTGTTCGTCAATTATTTTTGCCGTAGGTTTGCCAGCACCATGACCAGCATTCGTCTCAATGCGGATCAAAACGGGTGAATCTCCTTTGTGTGCTTTTTGTAA